>NZ_VCQL01000030.1:0-45018 GCF_005937175.1 Halomonas sp. ATBC28
AAGCTCTTTAAGATAAGTGCTTTGAAAACCGTACTTTAAGAAAAGAGCTTTGAAAGGAGTTGATGCCATGAGCATTCTGGTACTTGCGGATCTACACGAAGGCCAACTGGCCGGCGCCACCGCCCACATCGTGGCGGCCGCCCAAGCCATCGGTGGCGATATTGACGTTCTGGTGGCCGGTGAAGGGGTTCAGGCCGCCGCGGAAGCTGCCGCCAAGCTCGACGGCGTAAGCAAAGTCCGCGTCGCGGATAACGCCGTTTACGCCCACCAGCTCGCCGAGCCCATGGGCGCGCTGCTGGTCGAACTGGCCGATGGCTACACCCACGTGCTGGCCAGCGCCTCCACTACCGGCAAAAACGTGCTGCCACGTTTAGCCGCGCTAAAAGATGTTAGCCAGCTGTCGGACGTTATCGCCGTGGACAGCGCCGATACCTTTAAGCGTCCGATCTACGCCGGTAACGCCATTGCGACGGTGAAAAGTGACGATGCCCTCAAGGTCATCACCGTGCGCGTCACCGGCTTTGATGCGGTTGGCACCAGCGGCAGCGCGACGGTGGAAGCCGTCGACGTAGTGGTGGACAACAGCCAGTCCAGCTTTGTCAAAGAGGAGCTGGCGCAGTCAGATCGTCCCGAATTGGGCGGAGCCAAGGTGGTGATCTCCGGCGGCCGCGGCATGGGCAACGGCGAAAACTTCAAGCTGCTCGACGGCATTGCCGACAAGCTGGGGGCTGCCATTGGTGCTTCCCGGGCCGCCGTCGACGCAGGCTTTGTGCCCAACGATATGCAGGTTGGCCAGACCGGCAAGATCGTTGCCCCGGATCTGTATATCGCCGTGGGCATTTCCGGTGCCATCCAGCACCTGGCGGGCATGAAAGACTCCAAAGTGATCGTCGCGATCAACAAAGACGACGAAGCACCGATTTTCCAGGTGGCGGATTACGGCCTGGTGGGGGATCTGTTTGAGATCCTGCCCGAGCTTGAGAGCAAGTTGTAAGCGCATCTAAAAGCAGTTCACGGAAGGCCCCAATCGGGGCCTTTCGCAGATTACCTCACAATAACAACCAGCGAGTTTCCCATGCTAACGCGTCTAACCGCTTCATTAAACCTGCCGGTGATCGGTTCACCCATGTTTATCGTCTCCGGGCCAGAACTGGTGATTGCCCAGTGCCAAGCGGGCATTCTGGGTGCTTTCCCCGCGCTCAACGCCCGACCTGCTGACGTATTACGTGAGTGGTTACAGCAGATCACTCAAACCCTGGCCGACTATGACGCGCAGCACCCCGAACAACCCTCAGCGCCCTTTGCGGTGAACCAAATTGTGCACCCCACCAATGATCGTCTAGAGCACGATGTCGCGTTATGCGCCGAGTTCAAGGTGCCGCTGGTCATCACTAGTCTGCACGCGCCTAATCAAGTGGTGGAAAAGGTGCATGCCTATGGCGGGCTGGTGTTTCACGATGTGACCACGTTGCGGCACGCCAAGAAAGCGATCGATGCGGGAGTTGATGGGCTGATACTGGTCTGCCACGGCGCGGGCGGCCATGCCGGGCGGTTAAACCCCTTTGCGTTTGTGGCGGAGGTGCGCCGCTTTTACGATGGCCCGTTAGTGCTGGCGGGGGCGATTAGCAAAGGTGAACAGATCGTTGCCGCCCAGGCGCTAGGCGTGGACTTGGTGTATATGGGCACGCGCTTTATCGCCACCCAAGAGGCAAACGCTCAAGCGGCCTATAAACTGATGGTGCTGGACGCAGCGGCAGGCGACATTGTCTATACCAACCTGTTTACCGGCGTGCACGGTAACTATCTGCGGCAAAGTATCGAGCAGGCGGGATTGGATCCTGATGCGCTGCCTGAAGGTGATAAAACCGCTATGCGTTATGGCTCAGGGGGGAGCAGTAAGGCAAAAGCGTGGCGGGATATCTGGGGCGCGGGGCAGGGCGTAGGCGCTATTGCCTCTATGCACAGCGTGGCCGAAGAAGTGGCCACGCTGCGCCAGGATTACCAGAAAGCGTTAGATCATTTACGGCGGCTTTGACGAAACGCCGCCACCCGGGTGTGAAAATCTTCCGACGCCTTGCACTGATCTTGAAGCTCGCCCTCTAATTGCATCGTGTCATTTGGCGGGCGCTGGGCAGCTTCCCGTAAGGCGCGTTTGGTAGCGCTTAACGCCTGGGGCGATTGACTCACCAGTGCTTGCGCCAACGACCGAGCTTCCATTAGTACTTGGTTATCTTCGACAACCCGGTTGGCCAGGCCCAGTGCCACGCATCGCTCTGCCGAAATGGACGTCGCTAGGGCAGCCATTTCAAATGCCCTAGCATGGCCAAGCTGGCGCACCAGATGCCAGCAGGCACCGCCGTCGGGGATGAGCCCAATATTGATAAAGGCAAGCTTCAGGTAGGCGGAGTGGCCCATCACCACCATATCGCTGGCGAGCACATAGGAAACACCGATGCCCGCAGCCGCACCGCTAACCGCTGCAATCACCGGTTTATTCATTGCCATTAAACTGCGCAGAGCGGGCAGAAAGAGCGTTTCCAGCCGTTCGCTCGCAGGCTGAGACGTTGCCTTCTCAAACTCTGCCAGGTCAGCGCCGGCGCAAAACGCACTACCTTCACCTCGCAGAATCACACAGCGAACTTGCTCATTGTTTGCCACCGCCGCCAGCGCCTCATTGAGGGCCAGGGCGGTGGCTTCATTCAGAGCGTTGCGTACTTCTGGACGTGCAATGGCGACTTCGACGATACCGTTTTCAATAGCGCTGACAGTCACTAACTTGCCGACGTAATCTGGCATGTATCGCTCCCTAATTAACTTTTCTGGCAACGTTCTCAGGCAACCTTTAACAGCTCGCTGACCGTTTCGAGATGGTAGTCGCTGTCGCCCAGGTAGTGATCGAACATCACCAGATGCTTGGCGTAGTTAGCGACATAGCACTCTTCGGTCATACCCATCGCCCCATGCAGCTGGATCGCCTGTTCGGCAATAAAGCGAGCTGATTCACCACAGTAGGCTTTGGCCGCGGCAATTTTGTAATCCCGTTCGCTTGCAGGGAGCGCGAGGCTAGTGGCGGCTAAAATCGCCATGGAGCGGGACTGCTCCAGGTGCAAGTGCATATCCACCATGCGGTGCTGCAGGGCCTGAAAGGTCGAAAGCGGTACGCCAAACTGCTTGCGCTCTTTTAAATAAGCGAGCGTTTGGTCGCAGGCCTCCTCCATTGCGCCGATGGCTTGGGCGCAGAGCGCTGCGCGACCAACAGCCAGTACCTCCGCTAGCACATCGCTAACATCTTCACTCAGGCAGTTGGTTAACGGCAGCGTGACGCTGTCCAGGGTCAGATCGCCGGCGGGCTGGTCGTCGATAGTGCGATATAGGTGCGTAGATGTGCCCGGTGCATCCGCTGGCACAATAAATAACCCTAGCTTGCCGCTGGCTAATTGAGCGCTGACCAGCGTAGCCGCAGCGGCTTCAAGGTTAAGTACCACGTGTTTTTTACCATTTAACTGCCATTGGTCGCCTTGCTGGGTAGCTTGGGTAGCTACCGTAAAGGCGTCGTAGCGGGCGCCAATCTCCTGCCAAGCAAGCGCCAACTGATGCTCACCTTCAAGCAGTGGGGCTAGCCACCGGGTTTGCTGTTCGCTGTTGGCGGTAACGGCCAGCAGTTGGCCGGGCAGCACTAGGCCAGCCAGATAGGGTTCGGGCACTAAGCCTCGTCCCAGTGCCTGCATAATAATCATCAGGTCGGTGCCATCGCCCCCTAGCCCGCCCATGTCTTCGATGAAGGGCATATGCAGCAAACCCAGCTCGGCAAAGGTGCGCCATAGTGCAGAATCGCGGTTTGGAGCAGCGGCCAGCATAGCGCGGCGCTGCTCGGCGGAAACCTGGTCGGCCACCAAACGGGTGAGCGTCTCTTCGAGCATGCGCTGCTCGTCGGTTAAAGCAAAATCCATGGTGACCTCACATATTTAGAATGGTTTTGGCGACGATACTTTTTTGTATTTCATTGGCGCCGCCATAAATCGACAGCTTGCGACGATTGAAATACTGAGCGCTGGCGGCCGCGCTTTGGGCGCGCTCGTCATCCAGGCTGTCGTCGCCATGCAGGAAGTCGGGAAAGAATGGCAGCGCAGCAGGGCCCAGGGCGCGCCGGGTAAGCTCGCTTAGCTCCTGGCGAAGCTCCGAGCCGCGTACTTTTAGCAGCGAGCTCTCTGCGCCGGGTACACCGCCATCTCGGGCAGCGGCAATCACGCGCAGGTTAGTCACTTCCAGCGCCATTAGTTCGAGTTCCGCTTTCACCACCCGCTGACGGAAGCTGGGTAGCTCCAGCAGCGGTTTGTCGCGATGCTGAATCCGGCTCGCCAGCGACTTCAAGTGGCGCAGCGCCTGCTTGGCGTGACCAAGCCCCGCAATCCCCGTACGTTCGTGGGTGAGCAGGAACTTAGCGCAGGTCCAGCCCTGGCCCTCTTCACCGACGCGGTTGTCGACGGGTACGCGCACGTTATCTAAAAAGATTTCGTTAACTTCGTGGGCACCATCAAGGGTAATAATTGGCCGCACGGTGATACCCGGTGTCTGCATATCAATCAACAGAAAGCTGATGCCCGCCTGCTTCTTGGCGTCTGGGTCGGTGCGTACCAGGCAGAACAGCATGTTGGCGTGCTGGCCCAGGGTGGTCCAGGTTTTCTGACCATTGACGATATAGTGGTCGCCATCACGCACGGCGCGGGTATTTAGGCCCGCTAAATCAGAGCCAGCGCCGGGCTCTGAGTAGCCTTGGCACCACCAATCCTGGTTGCTCAAAATGCGCGGCAGATAGTGCTGTTGCTGCTCGACACTGCCGAATTTCATGATGACGGGAGCCACCATGTTAACGCCGAAGGGTACGACTGTAGGTGCATGGGCAGCAGCACACTCTTCGTCGAAAATATGCCGCTGTACCGGCCCCCAGCCTGGGCCGCCGAACTCTTTTGGCCAGTTAGACGCCAACCAACCCTGTTCGCTAAGAATATTCTGCCAGCGCAGGTAGTCATCAGCGCGCAGGTGGCGGCCCAAGCGCACGCGCTGGCTGATATCGCTGGGCAGTGCATCGGCTAGAAAGCGGCGTACCTGTTCGCGAAATGCCTGCTCTTCGGGGCTAAAGGTGAGGTTCATGGGCTATACATCCTTAGCAACAGTTGAGAGCGTGGCCTGGCGGTGTGGCCCTCCTAGGTGACGCGGGTAGCCAAACGCTTCCACCGCGAGTAAATCGATGTCACTTTCCCGGTAGCAGAAGCTCTGTTCCGCTATATTGATACTTGCCTGTTCAAGCGCTGACTGCTTTTCACTGGCTGAAGCTTGCTGAATCGCAGCATGCATCGAGCGAAGTATGCTTTTTTGCTGGCTGACCACGATGTTTAGCCGCAACGCTTTAAGCGTGAGTGCGACTCGCTGCTGAGTAAGTGGCTCTGCGCTTACATTGACTAGCTCACCTATTTGGCCATTTTCAGCAATGATCAGGCTTAGTGCCGTATCGCTGTCGATGCCAATTTCTTCCAGTGCGACAACAGGGTAATTCGCGAGGGAATCCTGAGTAGCATTTGGCGCCAGTAGGCAAAGTTCGGTGGCCTCGTGGGACGCGCTGGTTAAGCTTATGCCTGCCTTTTGCGCCGCCTTCTGCAGACGTTCAAAGAGCGGATGCTCACCGACCAGCGCCACGTGTTTAAAAGCACTGGTTTTCTCAATATCGGGCACCAGATGGGGGCTGCGTGCGGCAAAAAACAGATGAATAAGCCCGGCGCGCTGGGGGGAGTCCATACAGGCTAGAAACAGTTCTCTCTCGCGGCGTAATCCAGCCTCAAGTGATTCGGCTTCCACGCAGGCCTGAATCGCTTCGACAATGCGAAACGGCGAGAACAGTTCGGAAGACTGTTGGTTAAGATGTTCCAACGTCTTAGTGATGGCTTGGGGGTTCGCCGTCGGGGCAGGAAGTTGGCCGGTGATGCGGGGCGTTTGGGCGCCTGCCAGCACTTCCTGGGCGGCGGCTAAACCCGCTTCAAGAGGCGTTTGGGCATTGCTGATAGCATCGATAATCCCCGCCTCAAGCGCTTCTTCAGCCTCCACAAAGCGACCGCTGGTAATCATCTCTAACGCGCGCTCAACGCCCACTAAGCGTGGTAAACGCTGGGTGCCACCGGCGCCAGGCAGTAGGCCAAGCTTTACCTCTGGTAGCCCTACGCGGGTTCCTGCCAGCGCGATTCGGTAGTGGCAACCGAGTGCTACTTCCAAACCGCCGCCCAGGGCCGTGCCGTGCAGGGCGGCGATCAGCGGTTTGGGGCAGGCTTCCAGGTGGGTAATCACATCGGGCAGGAGGGGAGCTTGGGGCGGCTTGCCAAACTCACGAATATCCGCCCCGGCAATAAACGTGCGGCCATCGGCCAGCACGACCAGCGCTTTAGCATCGGCGTCGGCAATACCCTCTTTGAGCGCGTTGACTAAGCCGCTGCGCACGGCCTGACCCAGGGCATTAACCGGCGGGTTAGCAATTTGGATAACGCCTATATCACCGTGGCGCTGGTAGTGAACGGACATAATTAGGTTCTCGTATTTCGCATGATAGTGAATTGAAAATAACCTTGGCGTTACACCTATTAAGCAGCAGAGGCGCTTTGCGTACGCCGATGGTGGCGCTGGCTTAAGCGCGCCATCAACACGCCGGGCACTAGTGCAGCAAGCGCAAGGCCGATCAGTTCCCACTGGCTAAGGGGGATCATTCCACCGCCAGGCAGTGCCAGTAATAGTCCCGCAACCAGTACCAGGGCGCGAATAATGATCTCCTGCAGCGCGCCATAGCCCAGTCGCCCAACGCCCATCAAGTAGCCTTGCATGGCGGAGGCAAACAGAATGATGCCGAGCACGGCCTGGATAAACACGGCCACGATCAACAGCGGTGCGCCCTGCATAATCAACGCCGGATTAAGCACAAAGAGGAAGGGGATAAAGTAGATCACGCTACCCAGGCGCATGGCCTGCAGGCCCGTTTCCATGGGCCGGGCACCGGCCACGGTGGCGGCGGCAAAGGCACCGAGTGCGACCGGCGGAGTAATAAAACTCAGCATGCCCCAGTAAAGGATGAACATATGCACCGCCATGGGATCCAGCCCTCCGCCTTGAATCAGCGCGGGGGCTAGCGCAACGGCAAGGAAAATATAGGCGGCAGTCACGGTCATGCCAATGCCGAGTACGAAACTGGTCACGGCGCCCATAATCAGTAGCAGCGGCACGCTGCCACCGGCAATATTGATAAAGTCGTTAGCGATGGTGCCGGAAAGGCCGGTCATCGAAAGCGCACCGACCAGCATGCCCACGCCGGCCAAAATAGCGATGAGTTCGGCAAACAGCTTGGCGGCAGATGACAGCGTGTCGGCCACATCCTTCCAACCCCAGCGGTTATGCTTGGAAAGCTGGTTCAGCACTAACAGCAGCGCGGTAGCGTAAAAAGGCGCTACGGCTTCGCGCTGCATAATCAGCAGCATCCAGACTAATAACGCGAAGACAAAAATAAAATACCAACCCTCTTTGAGGGTTTGCCAAAGTGAAGGCAGCTCAACGGCGGGCAAGCCTTTAATGTCGTGGCGGGCCGCGTAGGCATCAATCTGAATAAACAGACCCAGGAAATACAGAATCGAAGGAATCACGGCGGCCAGCGCCACAGCGGAGTAGGGAATGTCCAAAAACATCGCCATGACAAAAGCGGTGGCACCCATAACAGGGGGCATCAATACACCGCCGGTTGAGGCGCAGGCTTCTACACCGCCCGCAAAGGAGCGGCTCATACCGATACGACGCATGGCGGGAATCGATAGCACGCCGGTGGTCAATACATTACTGATCACGCTGCCGCTCATGGAGCCCATCAGGCCACTGGAGAAAATCGACACCTTAGCAGGGCCGCCGCGTACATGACCCAGGAGCGCAAAGGCCAGATTAATAAAAAACTTACCGCCGCCGCTTTTCTGCAGCACGACACCAAAGACCAAAAAGCCGATCACCAGGCCCGCGAACGCCTGCAGCGGCACCCCCATGATGCTTTCGGTGCTCATGGTGTGGTACATGGCGGTTTGTTCAAGGGTGGAAGGAAACGCCTGGATCGGGCCAGGGACGATATCGGCCACCAGCGGATAGAGCGAGAATACCCCGGCAATAATCGCAATGGGTAAACCACCCGCCCGGCGTGCTGCTTCGACAATCAGCAGCCAGTAGGCGTAGCTGGCATAAATGGCGATTTCGGGCGCTGAAAAGGCCCAGCCGCGCTCCAAAATAGGTACTGCGTTGTAAACAAAATAGCCGCCAACGATAAGCGTGATGGCGCTCAATGTGTAGTCGTACCAGGGAATAGGCTGCTCTTGTTGGCGACTGCGCATGGGCCAAAGCAAAAACACCAGCGGTAGCAGCAGCGCCACAACGGCATAGTAGAACTGCGTTTCCAAGCCGGTTACGAACGTCAGTAAGCCAACGTTGAAAAGATAATCCAGCGTCATCGCCATCAAAATGACGGTGACCGTGGCGGGAATCCAGCGCAGTGCAGTAGGAAGCTGACGAATTTGGCTGATCTTTTCTTTAACCTGCTGATTATTGGCAGGCGAGGTATCTGTGGTCATGGGGGGACATCCGTCAATCAGCAGGGGGCGGCAAGTGCCGCCCCGTGGTGTATCACTCGAAGATCGGTTCGAAACCGGCATCGCTCAGCGCGGTGGCACGGGCTTCCATCCAGCCGGTAGTAAATGCCTCATCTTCACTGGGTGCGTCCTGCATAAAGCTTTCCCAGGCGGTTAAAAGCACGTTCTGGCGTTCAACGAGCTTGTCCTGATGAGCCTGCATTTCATCAGTCCATACATCGATTTCTTTGTAGTACTCCACGACCGCATCGTGGAACGGCACTACCCATTGAAGATCTTGTTGCTCTAGTGCATAGCCAAGTGCGCCTGGAGCGTTGTCTTTATAGTCATCAAAGTTTTCCTGCATGGCCTTGATCAGGCCATAAGCCACGTTGTCGTCCAGGTCTTGGTTGGCGACAACAATAGGGTAAGGGTAGCTAGCGCTAGGCACCGGGTTTTCGGCGCTGATGCCGCCTGCCCCGGAAGTGACTTCGTGAGGACGGAAGTAGGGCGCCACCGCAGCCATACGCTCCCAGCCTTCGTCGTCGTTGGGGTCTAGCACCGGCCAGCTAATGCCGCGAGGGCTACTGGCCAACTGCTGGGCGGGCGGGGTGACCGTTGTGGTAAAGGAGGCATCCACATCGCCAGCGATAATGCCGTCGAACGAGCGGCCGTAGCCGGGGTAATCAACCCGCTCTACGTCATCCCAGGTTAAACCGCCAAAGGCGAGGTACGCCTCTGTGCCTTTATTGAGCGCATCGTCGCCACGGATATAGGCGATGCGTTTGCCCGCCAAGTCAGCGGGCGTTTCAACGTCCAGGTCGCCCGCAACCGCAAGGGAAAGACCAAAAGAGGCAGTGGAAGTGGTAATCACGCGTAGTGGCTGAGGACCCCAGTCACGGTCGGCAAACATCATTACCCCTTCAGCGCCGTAGTAGCTGGCGATCCCGCAGGCGCAAAGGTCAACGCGGCCCTGCTTAAGCGGCGTCATCCGTGAAACATCGTTGTCCCCCGGCAGGATACGCACTGATGAATCGTATTTGTTCTGCAGCATATTGCCGATGGCGACGGCTTGGGCATAGCCGCTTGAGTTAGTGCCGTAGGCCGTCCAGGCCATGGTGCCGGGGAGTTCAATGTCACTGGCGTGGCTGACTGCTGCGCCGAGTAGCGATAAAGGTAAGGCGGCGATGAGTAGGCGGTGAGCAAATGGATGCATTGGGATGCTCCTTTATTGTGGTTGTGCTTAAGGTTTTAGTTACGTTTTGCTACATAGTGTTTTGCTATGCGGTACTTGGTTTTGCTAAGTGGTCGGCTGATAGTAGAGAAGCCGCTGGGTGGCTGTCAATGCTGTTGTCAGCAGCGGTGCCCGTTGGTATACAACAGGCATAAAAAAACCAGGCAAAAGCCTGGTTTTTCAGAGCAGTAGCGAGAGCAATGCAGTTAAGAAAATTCACGCCAAGCGGCGTAGGTGCTTAAAAACACCCGCCCGGTAAGCGCATCCAGAAAGTCACTCTTCTTAAGCTGATCCATTACCGGGCCTTTTACCTCGGATAAATGCAGTTTTACATCGGAGTCTTTTAAACGCGCATTGATAGCATCAAGGCTCTCTAGCGCAGAGGCATCGATCAGGTTGACCGCCGAACAGATCAGCACAACGTGCTCAAGCTCGGGTTGGCTCGCCACCAGGTTATAAACGGTGTCTTCCAAATAGCGCGCATTGGCAAAGTAGAGGCTCTCATCGATGCGCAAGAGGGCAACGGTATTGACCGTTTCGACATCGTGGCGGGTAGTGTTTCTAAAATGTTCGGTACCGGGCACACGACCTACCAAGGCGCTATGCGGACGGCTGGTACGGTACAAAAATAGCGCAATAGAAAGTGTCACACCGCTGATGATGCCGGCTTCAACGCCCTCGCACAGCGTGAGTAGAATCGTCACCGCCATGGCGGCAAAATCGCTGCGAGAGTAGCGCCAGGTTTGGCGCAGCATGGGAATGTCTACCAGCGTCAAAATCGAAACGGTGATTGTTGCGGCCAGGGTCGCGATGGGCAGATAGTAGAGCCAGCCGGTAAATGACAGGGTGACCAGCGCAATACCTAGTGCTGCAAAGGCACCGGCGGCAGGTGTTTGCGCCCCTGCATCGTAGTTAATAACGGTGCGGGACAACCCACCGGTTACCGGCATGCCGCTGGAAAACCCGGCGGCTAAATTGCTGGCGCCCAGGCCTATTAACTCCTGATTGGGGGAGATGCGCTGGCGCCGTTTGGCGGCCAACATCTGGCCCATGGAGACCGACTCCACAAAGCCGACCAGGCTAATCAGCAGCGCTGGGATTAGCAGTGCCCGCCATAGCGAGTAGTCTGCCCAAGGAAAGCTTAACGAGGGTAAACCACCGGGAATTTGCCCTACCACGGAGACGCCTTTATCGGCCAACTGCCAATGCCAGGTCACCAGGGTGGTAATCACGACCGCAAAGACTGGCCCCGCTTTGGCGATCAAGTCCGCCAGAGTGCGTGGCAGGCCCAGCGTGAGCAGGGCGGCTTTACCGTGGCGCCGCATGGCAATCAAAAACAGCAGGGTTCCACTGCCAATCAGTAGGGTGGGTAAGTTAAAGGTGGTTAAGTTTGGTACCAGGGTGATAAGACGTTCCACCAGGGTAAAGCCACTGCTCTCAACCCCCAGTAAGCTGCCAAGCTGGCTGGCCGCAATCAAAATACCCGACGCCGTTAAGAAGCCGGAGATAACCGGGTGGCTTAAAAAGTTGCTGAAAAAGCCCATTTTCAGCAGCCCCATCACGACCAGCATGCCACCGGAAAGCAGTGACAGGATCAGCGCTGCCTGTAAGTAGGTCTCCGTACCCGCGGCTGCTACTGAGGAGAGCGCGGCACCGGTCATCAGCGCGATGATTGCCACCGGCCCGACCGCGAGGGTTTTACTGGTGCCAAACAGGGTATAGATCAGTTGAGGCAGGATGCTGGCGTAGAGACCCACCACCGCAGGTAACCCGGCTAGCAGCGCATAGGCCAGCGATTGGGGAATGACCATCACGGTGACGATCAAGCCCGCCAAAAGGTCTGCCCCCAATAGGCGTTTATGGTAGTGGGGGAGCCATGTCAGGATCGGCAAGTAGCGCTTTAGCATGGGGTCCTGGTGTTGTAGAAGTGGCAGAACCAAGAGAGTAAGGGATATTCCATTTCATTGCAGTGCTTATATTCATTTTTACTGCGGTAACCCAATGATGACCAAGCGCTTATAGGATTTGTGTCTTCGCCAAAAGTGCTACTTCCTTCCCCCAAAGTGCTACTTCTTTCATAAGCGTTACACGCTAAGCTTAGTCGCAAAGGGGGTTGAACCCCTCAGAAGTAGTATTTTCGATACTCAATAACATCAATAAAAGAGTACAGCTCATGCGCTTACTGCGATTGTGTGTTCCGGTGCTGTTTGTAGTGCTGTCGATAGGGCTTGCCATACAAGGAGGGCTCTGGCGTTATCTGGCACTTCTATTCGCCGCGCTAGGCGGTGGCGCTATGCTACTCAGCGTACTGGAAGGCGTCTACCGAGCCGACCAACGTCGCCTGGAACAGCATCGGCTTGGCTTTAAGCCGCTGCGTGATTACCGTTCGCTTCGCGCCATGGCCTACAGGTTAATGAACCGCGCTAGCAGCACAGCGATTGCCTCGGCAGAAGTGTCGCACTATGCCGATCTGATGGATCAGCGCCTCTCAAAGCAAGAAACCATGGCTCGTGAAGCTTCATCGAGCATGACGGCCATTAATGCAGCCATTATGCAGGTGAGTGCCAGCGCCAGCCAAGTGGCAGCGCTGGCAGAGAGCGCCCGGGAGGCCAGTCATCACAACCATGCTGAACTGGACGATATTATTCAGGACATGAGCGATGTTGCCGACCGCTCAAACCAAGCGCTGGAAATGCTGACCGCGCTGAACGATAAAATTGAGCGTGTACGTAACGTTACTTCCATGATTGAGGATATCGCCGAACAAACCCATCTGCTGTCGCTCAATGCGTCAATTGAAGCGGCCCGAGCGGGTGAACACGGGCGAGGGTTTGCAGTCGTCGCCGGCGAAGTGCGCAACCTGGCACTCAAGACCTCTACCGCAACGCAAAGTGTCGATGAGCTGGTTAAGGGATATGCATCAGAGCGGCCAGTCGGTCGTCGCCACTATGGGCCAGTTAATGACCCGTATCAGCAAGCGCTCCAAGGGGCTACAAGTGGTCGGCAACAGTCTGGGTACGATGACTCAAGAATTCGACCAAGTGCAGAGGGAAATTACCCGTGTTGCCGATGCCATGGAAAACACTCGCGAACATAGTCAAACCGTGGCGGACAGCCTGAGCCAGTTGGAAGATGATGTCGATGAAGGCAATCGTAATATGCATGATTTGGCTGAGCAGGCCCGGGCATTGATGGAGGCTGCCGAAGGGGTCGATGGTGAACTGGCTCAACAGCATTTGGAGGGTCGCCACCAGCAGGTATTCCACGCTGCACGATTAACCGCCGATAAGTTGGGTAAGCTGCTGGAAAAAGCGATTGCCCGCGGGGAGCTTTCAGACACCCACCTGTTCCAGCCCCATTATGAACAGATTCCGGGTACGCAGCCGCCGCAATATAAAACCGGCTTTGATAGTTTCACTGATAGGTACCTGCCCGATTTGCAGGAGCCTTTGCTCACGCAGCTAAGCTTAAGCTATGCCATTGCCTGTGACCGTAAAGGCTATGTGCCGACCCATAACAAAGCGGTCAGTCTTGCACCAACCGGTGACTACGCGCACGATTTAAAGTTCTGCCGCAACAAACGCATTTTCGATGACCCGACGGGCAGCCGCTGTGGGGCTCATGAAAAGCCGCTGCTACTGCAAACCTACAAGCGCGATACCGGCGAAATCATGCACGACCTCTCTGTGCCGGTGTATGTGCAGGGTAAGCACTGGGGCGGATTCCGGGTTGGCTACCAGCCTGAGCGTGATATAGCGACTCCCCCTGCGTTGCAGTCAGAGGCCGCCCCAGTACCACCGCTTGCACTAACCAGCCGTAGCGTAGCGCGGGCGTGATTGCCATGCCGACCAGGAGTAGAGCGCGAGCCCGATCCAAATAAGCACAAACGTTGCCAACTGAATAAGGCCCAGGGGCTCGCCGAACACGGTTAAGGCAATCAGAAACTGAATGCTGGGGTTGATGTACATCAAAAAGCCCAGGGTTGCCAAACGCAACCGGCGTGCCGCGCCGGCAAAGGCCATTAACGGCAGCGCGGTCAAAGCCCCACTGGCGATCAGCAGGCCAGTCGATGACGTATCTTGTAGAAAATGCGAGCTGCCGTTCCAGCTTAACCAGGTCAAGGCGATCAGGGCGAGGGGGAATAGCAACAGGGTTTCCACAAACAGTCCCGATAATCCGTCCAGTGGCACCTGCTTACGAAACAGGCCGTAACTGCCGAAGCTTAACGCCAGTAGTAGACTAAGCCAGGGCAGTTCACCCAGCATCACAAATTGCGTGGCAATGGCCACGCTGGCCAAGCCCAAGGCGACCAGCTGCAGCTTGGCCATCACTTCCCGAAGTACCAGCATGCCTAGCGCGACGTTCACTAATGGCGTTAAGAAGTAGCCCAGGCTCGCCTGCAATACCTGCTTCGACTCCACTGCATAAATATAGATACCCCAGTTAAACGCAATCAATAGCGCGCAGGCCAACACGCGGCCAAGCCGCTTGGGTTCACCCAGTGCAGTGACCACCGGCGGCCAGCGGCGCAGTAAGGTAATCAAGCCGACCAAGAAAAGACACGCCCAAATGATACGGTGAATCAATATTTCAAAGGCGGGAATGCCGTCAAACAGGGCAAAAAATAGCGGAAAGCAGCCCCACATGGTGTAGGCGGTTAGCCCATACATAACGCCTTTGACGGCATCAGGGTCGCGTGTTGGAGTAGGAAGCATAGCAGCCTCATTATTTAAAGATGCTAATCTAGCATAAACGTTGTCTTGAGACTGACGAATTGGAGGTGTTAAGTGAGTCAACTTAGGAACACGCTAGTGCAGTGTGATCTGCGCTGGGAAGATCCCCAGGCCAACCACGCTCATCTTGAGAAGTTGCTGGGCGAGCTGGATAGCCGCGACACGGATCTTATTGTATTGCCTGAGATGTTTGCCACTGGCTTTACCATGAATTCCCGCGAAATGGCCCAGCCGATGGCGGAAAGTCAAAGCGTTGCCTGGCTACAGGCCCAGGCGAAGGCGCGCAACTGCGTGATGACCGGCAGCGTGGCGATCGAAGAGGACGGTGAGTTTTATAACCGCTTGATTTGGGCAACGCCGGAGGGGGTGTTAACCCACTACGATAAGCGTCACCTATTCCGTATGGCCGGTGAGCATGAGCGCTACGGTATGGGCAGTGAGCGTAAAGTGGTAGAGCTCAATGGCTTTAAGCTGCTGCTGAGCGTTTGCTACGACCTGCGTTTTCCGGTGTGGATGCGTCAGCAACCAGCAGAAGGGGAGCATTTCGAGTATGATGCGCTGCTGTGTATCGCCAACTGGCCAGCACCGCGTCGTCATCCATGGCGTACGCTGCTACAAGCCCGTGCGGTAGAGAACTTAAGCTATGTGATTGGCGTTAATCGCGTTGGAGAAGATGCCAAAGGGCTTGCCTACAGCGGCGACTCCCTGTTGGTCGACTTCAAAGGTGAAGCGTTAATTGATAAACCTGCCCATACCCCGTTTATAGAGACGGGCACGCTGGATAAAACTGCCCTTGATGCTTTTCGTGAAAAATTTCCTGCCTGGCAAGATGCCGACCACTTTAAGCTGCTGCCAGGAGTGGGTTAATGATGCGCCTTGATCGCTTTTTGAGTGAAACCACGCCATTAACCCGTAGCCTGGCTAAGCGGGCACTCAAAAATGGTGAGGTAACCCTCAACGGCGAGCCGATCAAGCAGTCGGCGACCCAGATCGATACCGATAACGATGTGGTGGTGCTCAACGGCGAGCGGTTGGCGCTGGTTGGCTTGCGCTACATTATGCTGAACAAGCCCGTCGACGTTGAATGCAATGCCCGCCGCGGACTCTATCAGCGCGCGATAGATCTGATAGATCTGCCCAAAGCCGATCGGTTACAGCCGGTAGGGCGGTTGGATGTGGATACCACGGGACTGCTGCTATTAACCGATGATGGCCAGTGGTCGCACCGTGTCACGTCACCGCGCCATCGCTGCGCCAAGGTGTATATCGCTGAGCTAGCGGAACCGATGGAAGGTGCGACGGCGGAGTGGGCGATTGGTCAAGTCGCCGATGGCCTGATGCTGGATGGAGAGGAGACCCCGACACAGCCTGCAACACTCAGGCTGCTTTCGCCCACCCAGGCAGAACTCACCATTACCGAAGGGCGCTATCACCAAGTGAAGCGTATGTTTGCCGCCTTGGGTAATCACGTGAATTCACTGCACCGCAGCTCTATCGGTGACTTGGCTTTGGATGCCAACCTGGCGCCCGGCGAGTGGCGAGAATTAACCGCCGACGAAATCGCGCTTTTCTGAGTCCTTGCTTAAGGTCTCTATTAGCCGCTTCCCAAAAGGGTAAGCGGCTTTATTTTATCTGAATATTTATACCGTTATCTTTGTTCTGACACCAACAATAGCAAGTATCGTGACTCGATAAAGTTAGTAAGTCAGAACTAGTGAGTCAGATGCGCAGCGGCAATCAACGCTTGAGTATAAGCGTGCTGTGGCGCTGAAAGCACCTCTAGGCAGGGGCCTTGTTCGACCACTTCGCCATCCTTGAGCACCATAATACGGTGTGCCATGGCACGCACAACGGCTAAGTCATGGCTTATGAATAAATAACTTAGCTGACGGCGTGCCTGCAAATCGCGCAACAGGGCGACTAGCTGCTTCTGCACGGTACGGTCTAACGCCGAGGTTGGCTCATCCAGCACCAATAGTTCCGGTTCTAAGATAATCGCTCTTGCCACGGCAATGCGCTGGCGCTGACCGCCGGAGAACTCGTGGGGGTAGCGCGCGGCACAGCTCTCGGGCAAACCTACCTCGTGCAGCGTTTGATTAACCCGCTGGGTGACTTCTTCAGTGGTGAGATGGGGGTAGTGAAAGCGCAGCCCCTCGCTGACGATATCAAACACTGGCATGCGCGGTGAAAGCGCGCCATAGGGGTCTTGAAACACCATTTGCAGGCGATGGCGGTGGCGGCGTAACGCATCGCCGGTTAGGGCGCTTAGTTTATCCTTGCCAAGGGTAACATCGCCTTGGCTAGTGACCAGCCGCATGACCGCTGACGCCAGCGTGGTTTTACCTGAGCCGGATTCACCGACAATGCCCAGGGTTTCCCCTGGCGTGATTTGAAAATCTATTGGATGCACCGCCACAAAAGCAGGGGGCTGGCGCTTAAATAAGCCGGTCTTAGGGCGCTTAAAGCTCACGCTTAATTGACGAGCGGTCAGTAGCGGCGCTGTATGCTCTATAGCTTGGGGCCTACCTTCCGGCTCAGCGGCCAGTAGCGCTTTAGTGTAATCGCTTTGAGGGTGCTGAAAGACCTGCTCCACCGGGCCGATTTCTTGAATACGTCCCTGGTACATCACGCAAATGCGATCGGCATGGCGGCGCACCAGGTTTAAGTCGTGGCTGATAAACAGCATGCCCATGCCATGATGATCGCGTAGTTCACGCAGCAGGGCGAGAATCTCCTGCTGTACCGTGACGTCCAGCGCGGTGGTGGGCTCATCGGCAATCAGCAGTGAGGGATTGTTGGCAATCGCCATGGCAATCATCACCCGCTGGCGCTGCCCACCCGAGAGCTGGTGGGGCCAGGCATCCAACAATTCGTCCGGGCGCGGTAGTTTCACTTGTTCCAACAGTTCTTTGCAGCGTTCCCGGGCCGCCTGGCCCCGCAGTCCTTGATGCAGCCGCAAGGCCTCACCAATCTGCTTGCCCACCCGATGCAGGGGGTTGAGCGAGGTCATCGGCTCCTGGAAGATAAAACCGACGCGATTGCCACGCACCGTGTTCCACTCAGTTTCCGTTAAAGTGGCCAGATTGGTATCACCTAGCCAGCGTTCGCCTTGAACGCTGGCATTACTGGGCAGCAAATTCACCATGCCCAGCGCCGATACCGATTTACCCGAGCCGGACTCACCGACAATGGCCAGGGTTTCACCTGCATGGAGGGTGAGTGAGAGTGAGTGAACCACCGGGGTGCTATCAAAAGTGACATCAAGGTGTTCAATGCGCAGCAGGGGATTAGGCATGCTGAGTCTCCTGAGCTGGGCCTGCTTGGCGCTGTTGTACGTGGCGGGGATCAAAGGCGTCGCGCAAGCCCTCGCCGATAAATACCAGCAGTGACAGCATGATCGCCAAGGTCATAAACGCCGTGATGCCCAGCCAAGGGGCGTGTAGATTATTTTTGCCTTGGGCAGCAAGCTCACCCAGCGAGGGAGCACCCGGCGGCAGGCCGAAGCCGAGAAAATCCAGAGCGGTCAAGGTGCCAATGGCGCCGGTAAACAGAAACGGAATAAACGTCAGCGTGGCGACCATGGCATTGGGTAGCACGTGACGCCACATGATTAAACGTGACGGCAAGCCCATGGCTTTGGCCGCGCGCACATACTCCAAATTGCGTGCACGCAGGAACTCGGCACGCACGATATCGACCAGGCCCAGCCACGAAAAGAGCAGCATAATCCCCAGCAGCCACCAAAATCCCGGCTGAACAAAGCTGGCTAAAATAATCAGCAGGAAGAGCACCGGTAAGCCGGACCAAATTTCAGTGAATCGCTGACCGATCAAATCAATTTTGCCGCCAAAGTAGCCCTGCACACCGCCCACTACCACACCGACGACTAGTGATCCTGCGGTGAGTGCCAGTGCAAAGGCTACCGAGAGTCGAAAGCCATAAATCACCCGTGCGGTCACATCCCGCCCTTGGTCATCGGTGCCCAGCCAGTGGCGGCTATCCGGCGGGGCCGGAGAAGGGCGGGTCATATTCATGTCCAGGGTCTGATATGAAAACGGAATAATGGGCCATAGCGCCCAGCCATGATCATCAATTTGTTGCTGAACAAAGGGATCCAGATAGTCCGTTCGGGTCGGTAGAAAGCCGTCAAACTCGGTTTCTGGGTAGTCCACCAGCATGGGAAAGTACCACTGGCCGTCGTACTGCATGATGATCGGTTTGTCGTTGGCAATTAGCTCGGCAAACAGGCTAAGAATAAACAGCGTGGCAAATAACCAAAGTGACACCCGGGCACGGCGATTGGCTTTAAAAGCGGACAGTCGACGGCGAGTGATAGGCGATAAACGTGATGATAAAGAGGCCATTATCACGACTCCCGAGTCGAAAAATCGATACGCGGGTCTACCCACACGTAGGTCAAATCGGAAATCAGCTTGAGGATTAAGCCGATCACGGTATACAGGAATAGGGTGCCGAAAATCACCGGGTAATCCCGCTGCATGACCGCTTCGAAACCGAGCAGGCCCAGCCCATCCAGGGAGAAGATCACTTCGATAAGCAGCGCGCCGGTGAAGAAAATACCGATCATGGCGGCGGGTAGGCCCGCGATAATAATCAGCATGGCATTGCGAAACACATGGCCGTAAAGCACGCGCCGCTCGTCGGCCCCCTTGGCGCGGGCGGTAATTACATACTGCTTGTGAATCTCATCGAGAAAGCTGTTTTTGGTTAGCATCGTCAGCGTGGCAAAACTGCCAATCGAGGCGGCGATAACCGGCAGTGTGATATGCCAGAAGTAGTCTTTGACCTTGCCCCAGGCTGAAAGCTGGTCGAAGTCGGGTGAGGTCAAACCGCGTAAAGGGAATAAGTCCCAGTAGGTGCCCCCGGCAAACAGGACAATGAGCAGGATGGCAAACAGGAAGCCCGGAATGGCATAGCCGACAATCACTAACCCCGACGACCAGACGTCAAACCGGGAGCCGTGGCGTAGCGCTTTTTTAATGCCTAACGGGATAGAGATTAAATAGACCAGCAGTGTCGTCCAGAGCCCCAGTGATATGGAAACCGGCAGCCGCTCGATCATCAGCTCTGTGACCGGGCGGTCGCGGAAGAAACTGGTGCCAAAATCGAGGGTGAGGTAATCCGCCATCATGCCGATAAAGCGTTCGTGGGCGGGTTTGTCAAAACCAAACTGCTGCTCCAGCTGCTCGATAAAGCGTGGGTCAATACCTCGGGCTCCCCGGGAGTCATCGCTGACCTGGACATCGGCGCCCCCCATATCCAAGCGAGTGCTGGCCATGGCGTCGGCGCCTTCAAAACGCGCCAGCATCTGATCAATTGGCCCACCCGGCGCCGCCTGAACAATAATAAAATTGAGTAGCATGATCCCGAAAAGGGTCGGAATCATTAGCAGCAGTCGGCGTAGGGTATAACGGGCCACAGAGCACTCCGAGGTTTATGACGATGAAACCGTTGAGGACAAGCCGTTGCATTTAAGAAGTTGTAATCGGGCCAAAGTTAACGGCCGCGCTGGCGGCGCTGCAGTTCTGCTTCACGGTCAGTGTCTACCCACCACGCATCCAGATCCATGGCGTATTTGGGGAAGGGTTCGGGGTAACCAAACTTATCCCAAATGGCGATGCGGGTCTCCCCAGAGTGGTAGTGGGGAATCACATAGAACCCCCAGCGCAGTACCCGATCCAACGCGCGCGTGGCGGTATCCAACTCTTCACGGCCCTCAGCACTAATGATCTCCTCCACCAGTGCATCGACCGCCGGATGTGCCAGCGCCATCCGGTTACGGCTTTGCGGTGCTTCGGCGGCGGCACTGGTCCAGAAGTCGCGCTGCTCATTGCCCGGATTGTTCGACTGCGGGAAATGGCTGATCACTATGTCATAGTCGTAATTGCGCTGCCGGTTTAAATATTGATTAATATCAACGATACGCAGCGATGTCTGCACCCCCAAGCGGGCCATGTTGCGAAGCATGGGTTGAACGACCCGTTCAAGGCCTGAGTCATAGAGCAATACTTCGAGGCTTAACGGCCGTCCAGTCTCCTGATTGACTAGCACGCCGTCCTCTACGCGATAACCTGCCTCACGCAGCAGGTCGAGCGCTTTGCGCAGCCTCTCGCGCAAATCAGTGGGCTGCTCAATGGGCAGCGGCTCGGTAAAGAGACGGTCAGAGCCGTGAGAGGCTATTAACGCTTCGTGAAAAGGCTCCAATAGTGTCAGTTCTTCTTCAGAGGGTAAGCCGGTGGCTTCCATTTCAGAGTTTTGGAAAAAACTCTTGGTGCGCTGGTAAGTGCCGTAAAAAATATTGGTGTTGAGCCACGGAAAATCAAAGGTCAGGCTCAGTGCTTCCCGCACCCTCGGATCCTGAAATTTCTCTTTACGCAGGTTGAAGACAAACGCCTGCATCATGGAGGGGTTAACATCAGGCACTGTTAGCCGCTTAACCAAGCCCTCTTCATAGGCTGGAAAATTATAGCCAATCGCCCAGGTGGCGGCGCGTGCATCGGTACGGAAGTCCGTCAGTCCCGCTTTAAAAGCTTCCCAGGCAATATCGCGGTCACGGTAGTAGTCGTAAATGATGCGATCAATATTGTATCGGCCAACGTTGACCGGCAAATCTTTACCCCAATAATCTTCATCGCGCTGATAAACAATTCGCCTACCTGGGTCTACTTCGCTAATGCGATAGGGCCCGGAGCCTGGGTGTGCCGCAAGGGTGGGGGAGTTGAATTCGCGGGGCTCCCAGTAGTGGCGGGGGAGTATGGGTAACTGGGCGACGATTAACGGCAGCTCTCGGGATTGAGTGTCGTTGAAGGTGAACCGTACCTGATGCTCATTGAGGGCGATGGCTTCTTCCACTCCCGCGTAGTAACTGGCGTAAAACGGATTTCCCTCTTCGCGGAGCAGATTAAGCGAGAACACCACATCGTAGGCCGTGACAGGTTCCCCATCTTGAAAACGCGCTTCAGGGCGCAGGTCGAACTCAATCCACTCCCTGTCAGGGTCAAGGCGCACGCCTTCGGCCAGCAAGCCGTAGAGGCTAAAGGGCTCGTTGGGGTTGCTGACCATAAGGGTGTCATAAATTTGTGAAATGCCGGTAACTGGCGTGCCGCGAATAATAAACGGATTGGTCGAGTCAAAGCTGCTCCCCACGGCGGTATGGGTAATGGTGCCGCCTTTGGGGGCCTGTGGGTTTACGTGAGGGAAGTAGGGGAAGTCGGCTGGCAGCTCGGGGCTATCGTAAAGCGATAACCCATGAACTGTTTCAATAGGAACCACGTTGTTTGCGTCGGTGTTCAAATCACCCACCACATTAGTGTTGGTGGCGGTGATAGACGTCGACTCTGACGCTATTGTTTCGGCGTCTGAAGCCAGTATTGAAACGTTGGACAGCAGGCCACTGATGAGTAGAAGCGTTTTCGCAAAAAACAAACCACGCGGCATTTGAGACATCCCATGTGAACAAAGCCAACTAGTTAACCCGGTTTAACGCCCTGAAAGTGTCAGCAGTTGGCCTGGTTGCAGAGTGCTGGGGCGGTCAATCGCATTCCAGCGTATAAGGTCTTGCTGGTCAATATTATACCGGGCCGCAATCGCAGAGAGACTGTCGCCTCTTTCAACGCGGTGGGTATTGCCACGGCTGTTTTGCGCAAGCGCTTGGTTGCTGTCTTGTGTTTGACTGCCGCCTTGAGAAAGCTGCGCTAGCATCTGGGTATCCACTTCTTCAGGTACCAGCAGTGTCTGAGCACTACGGGGGTCAATGCTGCCATTGAGCAAGCCAGGGTTTAATTCGGCTAACGCGGTTTGGCTGACACCCAGCAGTTGAGAGGCTTCTGAGAGCGTCACTGCTTGGGCCAACTTAACTTTAGCGAAGGCCGGATCAACATGTATTTCCGGCAAGCTGACACCGTACTGCTCAGGGTCGTTAATGATGGTCGCGATGGCTTTCAGTTTGGGCACATACTGCATGGTTTCATAGGGCAGCGAGAGATCCCAGTAATCACCGTTTAGGCCTTGGCTTTGGGCCTGGCGTCGAGCGCGGTTAACGGTGCCTGCGCCGGCGTTATAAGCCGCTAATGAAAGCATCAGATCGCCTTCATACCACTGATCGGCCTGCATTTCCAAGTAGTCCAGCGCCGCTTCGGTGGAGGTTAAAACGTCTAACCGGCCATCGTAGTTTCCGTTGCGTACCAAACCCAATGCATCACCAGTGCCGGGCATAAACTGCCATAGCCCAGCAGCGCCGCGATGACTTCGCGCGCCTGGGTCAAAGGAGCTCTCGACGAAGGGTATTAACGCGACTTCACCAGGCAGGCCACGCTCGCTAACTTGCTGGGTAATCCAGGCAAGCCAGGGAGAGGCGCGTTCGGTGATAGTAGCAATGTTTTCGGGGCTGGAACGGTAGTGCTCAATCCATTCGTCTACCCGTGCTTGGGCCTCGTCTGGCAGTGACTTCTCTTGCCACTGAAAGCTTTTACGCAGCGTTGTCCAAGCGTCCTGAGGTTCCAGCTCCAGCGCCTCCCAAAAATGGATTCGGAACGGCGTGGGGCGTGGTTTTGTAGCGTCTACTGATTTACTGGTTGATGCCGTAGATCCTTCATAGGCTGTCGCAGAGGCTTGTGAGCTTGCCGCAGCGGCTAACATTAGGCCCATTATTACGGTACTGCCAGCGCTCAGCATCAAGCGCTGGCGAATCGTTCGATAGGTCATAGTTGCATTCGTTTGGTTTCGATAGCGTTCTTAAAAACGGTTCTTCCACTCGCGTAGAGTGGTGAACGTAGCGAGATCATCATTATTAACACCCTGGGTGCCTGCCGCTTGGCGCACGCTATCAGTGCCCACACGGAGGTAGGGATTAATTTTCAGCTCGCGTCCTATCGTGCTGGGTAAGGTGGGGCGATCCAATGCCCGCGCCTTTTCACACTCCTGCAAGGCGTGTTTGACGTCTTCGTTTTCAGGATCCGCAGCACGGGCAAACGTTAGGTTTGCCTGAGTGTACTCATGGGCTGCAAAGACCAGTGTATCTTCAGGGAGTTCCGCAAATTTTTTCAGCGCGGTGTACATTTGCTCCGGGGTACCCTCGAATAAACGACCGCAACCCGCGCAAAAAAGGGTATCACCGCAGAACAGTAGTGCAGGGATACCCGCTGTGAAGTAGCTGATATGATCCAGCGTATGGCCGGGGGTCGCCATGACGTCAAACAAGCGACCCATAATGCGGACTTCGTCGCCATCACCCACGGTTTCATCGATGCCTTCAATCTTGGGATTGTCGGGGCCGATAACGTGCGGAGAGTAGCGTTTAATTAATTCTGCTAAACCACCGGTATGATCATGATGATGGTGAGTAATCAGAATGCAGCTTAGGGTGAGCGACTCACGCTCAAGAAACTCGATCACCGGGGCAGCTTCACCGGGATCCACCACACAAACGCTTTGACTGGTATCTTGTCTTAATAGCCAAATATAGTTGTCGCTAAGGGCGGGGATCGGTGTCACGCTCATCATCGGCGAGATCCTTTAAGTTACGAAAAAACACATCAAACATTGCGCTTATTAGCGCTAAATCGGTGCGTAAAAGGCGTTAAAAAGCCGTTACTGTGGAGGGAAGCGCTGTTCATGTCAAATTCGACGATGGCCACGACACTGGCTAAGCGCTTACAAAGTAGCCAGCCTTATTGGCAAACAGAGGCGGGGCGTTCGCTGTGGGAAACACAGCGTGCCTGCTTAGGGCCCGTTGTGGAATCGCGTGTGGGCGGCCACAGCTTGGAAATGAGCATGGGGCCGGCACTGATGACCATGTCGGCCATTGCGCACCCCATACGCTGGTTGCCTACGCGTCAGTTAGCCGAAAACGATAGCACCTTGGTATGCCCACCGGATCAGCTTGCGCTGCCGGATCGCTGTTTAGATGTGATGGTCATCCACCACTGGCTTGAGCACTTAACCGATGCCCACTTTACGCTTCAGGAGGCTGCGCGTGTCACTGCTGACAACGGCATTATGGTGCTGTTTGGTTTTAACCCTGTCGGTGTGAGTGGTCTTACCCGGCAGTTGCGAAAGCGCCAACAGACGTTTCCCTTGAGCGGTACCTGGCGCTCGGCTAGCCGCCTGCGGGACTGGTTGGCGTTTGTCGACTTTGAGGTGGAGCGGGTAGACTATTGCTGTTTCAGGGGGCGGATGAACGCCAAGTGCGGTGAGTATTGGGAGTCGTTAGGGCGGCGGCATAACCTGCCGCTGGGCGAAAGTTATATGATTCAAGCACGCCGACAGCAGCGCCAAGCGCCAGTGCAGCGTTTGAAATTTGGTTTGAAGGCGCCAGTGTCCCCGGCGTCGTTGGGAGTTACCCGCTCAGGCTCATCCACCCACTACCAAGCTTATCAAACGCCTCCCGCTAGAACATCGCAAGCCAAAACACGGCAAACGGATAGGCACACAGCTGATTCAAATAAAGCTGATCCACAGAAGCCTGTTTTACATAAATCTGTTTTACATAGACCGGGGGATCAGGAGATTGACTAAAGAGGCGGCGGGAGATCTACCTCGGGTAACGGTGTATACCGATGGGGCTTGTAGGGGCAACCCAGGGCCCGGCGGATGGGGCGTCGTGCTGGCGAGTGGCGAGCATGAGAAAACCTTGAAAGGCTATGAAGCAGATACCACTAATAATCGCATGGAGTTAATGGCTGCGATTATGGCGCTACGCACCCTCAATACCCCTTGTGAAGTGGCGCTTTGGACTGACTCCCAATATGTACGCCAGGGGATTACCCAGTGGATTCATAACTGGATCAAGCGCGGCTGGAAAACCGCTGCCAAGCAGCCGGTCAAAAATGCCGAACTGTGGAAGACCCTGCACGAAGAGACCCAGCGCCACCAAGTCGAGTGGCACTGGGTAAAAGGGCATAGCGGCCACCCTGGCAACGAGCGCGCCGATGCGCTGGCCAATGAAGCGATTGATGAGCACCAAAAGAGGAGAGCATGATGCGTCAGGTGATCTTGGATACTGAAACCACGGGTATTGACCCCAAAGATGGCCATCGCCTAGTCGAAATTGGTGCTATTGAGATGGTCAATCGACGCTTCACTGGTCGCACTTATCACCAATACATCAATCCTGAGCGGCATATCGATGCTGAAGTAGTCGCCGTTCACGGGATTGATGACGCCAAAGTCGCTGACGAGCCGGTCTTCGCGGCAATTGCCGATGAGTTTTGGGCATTTATTGAAGGCGCAGAGCTGGTGATTCATAACGCCCCCTTCGATGTGGGCTTTATTGACCACGAGCTGGGCATGTTGAATCGGCAGCGTAAATCCCCTGTGTTGGGGCCGGTAAGCGATCATTGTGGCGTATTAGATACGCTGACCATGGCGCGGAAGATGCACCCCGGTCAGCGCAACAGTCTTGATGCATTGTGCAAACGCTACGATATCGACAATGGCCACCGGGTACTGCACGGCGCACTGTTAGATTCTGAAATCCTCGCCGAAGTCTACCTGGCGATGACCGGTGGACAGACCGCGCTGACCTTGGACGCGGCCTCCGCAGCGGAACAGGAGCAGGCGGATACCTCCAATGAGGGAATGTCGATTCAGCGGCTTTCTTTAACGCCGGGCCAGTTGCGCGTGGTGCGGCCAACAGACGAAGAGCGAGCGGCCCATCAGGCCAAGTGCGAGGCGCATCAATTGAACTGGTTTGAGGAGGGTGCGGCCAGCGATGCTTAGGCGAGAAATCCCCCATCACGAACAAGCTGGTCGGGTTATTCGGCTGTCGCGTAGCCTATTGGCGCCCGCACCGTTAAACGGTAGTGAAGAGTTGACCCCGCTGCAGCCCTATCAACCCTGGACAGAGCAGATGCAGCCGCTGTGTTACTGGGATGATGAACCGGTGGCGCTGCTTGTGGAATCCCAAGCTGGAAACGATTGGATTGATGGTCGTCAATGGATGAGCGAGCTTTCAACCGTTTGGTTTAGCCTGCTTTCCACGGCGCTGCAGGTAGGTGCTTGGTTAGAGAATCACCGTTTCTGCGGCCGCTGTGGTGCACCGGCCACCAAGCTAACTGCGGAATTTGCTATGCACTGCCACGCCTGTGGGCACCGCAACTATCCGCGTATCTCACCGTGTATTATCACGCTGGTGACCAGCGGGGAGGCGATGCTGCTTGCCCGCAGTCCGCGCTTTCCACCCGGGCGCTACTCCACCTTGGCGGGTTTTATCGAGCCTGGGGAGTCAGCGGAAGAGGCGGTGCATCGTGAAGTGTTTGAGGAAGTGGGCGTGCATATCGATCAACTGCGTTATCACCAAAGTCAGGCGTGGCCATTCCCGCACTCGTTGATGTTTGGTTACTTCGCCGAAGCCACCACCCGGCGCATTCGCATCGATGGGGTGGAAATTAGCGATGCGGCGTGGTTTTCACCTCGTCAGTTGCCCTCTCTGCCGCCGCCTTACTCGATATCCCGCGAACTAATCGAAACCCATTTGGCACGCTGGCGCGAAGAGTAAGCGGCGCCGCGTGCCGATATGACGATTACTCGCTAGGGAATAAGCTAGTCAGCTTAGTGGCCAGCATGACATTACCAGTCGCTTTTAGCTTACCGGTCATAAAGGCCGTCATACCATTGATCTCACCGCTCATAATGCCTTTTAGCGTGTCAGTGGTTAGGCTTAAGCTGACAGAAGGATCGTCGTGCTCACCCTCTTGTACGTCCAGCGTGCCATCTTGGATATTTAAGTAGTAGCTGCCCGCATCGGTAAAGTGAAACTGGAAAACTTCATCCATGCCCTTTGCCGCTTCCGGATTAAAACGCGCTTTTAACTTCTCAAGGGTGTTGTTTGACATAACATATCTCTCGGTTAAGTAGATCAGGCTAAGGCTAGCGACCAGAGCCAAAAGAAACAATCGTAAAGGCAAGCGAGGTTATTTCATACGGGCGTTCCAATCAAGCGCGCTAGTCACTATCAGCATACGCATATACAACGTACGAGCTATAAAGGAATTAATCCTCTAATGGAGAACGTCAATGAGTGAATGGGTAGCAGAGATAGGCACCTTTGTTGTGCAAACCACCATCGTGATGGCGCTGATAGGCTTTGGCCTGCTGCTGATTGCACGAACCAAGCAGGACAAAGAGAGCGAGCTGAAACTCACGATCGAGCCACTTAACGATCAACGACGCCGCCGTGTCCGGCGTTTGCGGCTGGCTGCCACGCTCCCTGGTGCGCGCAAAAAACTGCTGAAACTATTTCGCAGTGAAGATAAAAAGCGTCACAAGGAGCACAAAACGGAGCAAGACGGCGCCTCAGCGCCAAGGGTTTGGGTGCTCGACTTCCATGGCGATCTGAAAGCCTCGCAAACCGAGCATTTTGCTCAAGAGGTATCGGCCATCATCGGTGTCGCCGCTAAGGAAGACGAGGTAGTGGTGCGTCTTGAGTCCGCGGGTGGCCTGGTGCATGCCTATGGGTTGGCAGCGGCGCAGTTAGACCGGCTGCGTACGGCGGGGTTAAACACAACCGTCTGTATCGACAAGGTGGCGGCAAGCGGTGGTTACCTGATGGCCTGTACTGCACAGCACATCAAGGCCGCGCCTTTCGCAGTGATTGGTTCCATCGGCGTGGTGGCACAAGTTCCCAATATTCATCGCCTGCTTAAGCGCCATGATGTTGACGTCGAACTGCTTACCGCCGGTAAATACAAACGTACCTTAACCGTGCTGGGTGAAAATACCGAAGAGGGTAAAGCGAAGTTCTTGGAGGATTTAGAGAATACGCACCGCTTGTTTAAAGGCTATGTGGCAGAACGGCGTCCCAGCATGGATATTGACACCCTCGCCACAGGCGAGATTTGGTACGGTAGCGAGGCGCTATCTTTACAGCTTGTCGACAGCGTAGGGACTAGCGAAGCCTATCTGGTAGAACGTATGACCGAGGCGCAAGTATTCACAGTGAAGCTAGAAGCCCCTAAAACCGTCAGTCGTAAACTGGGGTTGGCCATTTCAGAAGGTGTTGAAAAAGCAGCGCTGAAAGCGCTTGGTCTAATCGACGCCGCTGGGTGGCAGCGGCGCTGAGATTAAACCCTGAAGCGTTATGCAGCGTAATGGTGTGCCAAGGTGTCAATCACGGCCTTGGCGCTTTCGCTGCTTAACGAATAATAGATGGTTTGTGACTCCCGTCGGGTATCGACGAGCTCATCACGCCGCAAAATAGCCAGATGTTGCGAAAGTGCCGACTGACTTAACGCAAGCTGTTGATTAATTTGCGTCACTGACAGCTCTTTCTCGGCAAGAAGGCAGAGGATTTGCAGCCGTTTTTCATTGGCCAACGCTTTTAGCAGGTTGGTTCCCGCCTCAATAGCGCGACAGTTATGTTCAAGCAGGCGTGTAGCGGCGCTTGTAGAAGCAGACATAATGATCTCCTTGCCTACACTGTTACATCAGCGTTTTATAAGCATTATTTTAAAGGCGTCGTTTTAAAGGCATTGCTGTACGTTGTCGAGGCATCGTCGCGTCGCGAGGATCATGTTGTTTAATGATCAGTAATTTAGCGAGTTTTGTCCAAACTTCTGTTTAACGGTTAATCAATGGTAGTCATTCGACATCTTGTCGACAATGTTGGTACCTGTCTACCGCTTTGGTCGCTATTTAGCCCATAGTATGAGGGCGAAATATCGGTTTCCTTTATAAAGTGTCAACAATTCTCCTTGATCGTTACTACAAAAAAGATAGGGATACCATGAACC
Organism: Halomonas sp. ATBC28; assembly: GCF_005937175.1. NCBI lineage: Bacteria > Pseudomonadati > Pseudomonadota > Gammaproteobacteria > Oceanospirillales > Halomonadaceae > Halomonas > Halomonas sp. ATBC28. The sequence continues at coordinate 29,351 of NZ_VCQL01000030.1, forward strand.
GCTACCAACACACCTTCCAACGCTCCATCGAACACCCTGAATCGTTCTGGGCCGAGCAGGCCAAACGTATTCCCTGGTATACGCCGCCCAAAACCATTCTCAGCTACGATGAGCAGAGCCCTGGGAAAGAGCATGCTCGTTGGTTCAGCGACGGTGAAATGAATCTTAGCTACGCTGCACTGGATTATCATGTCGAAAATGGGCGCGGTGATCAGGCGGCGATTTTCTGGGATTCGCCTGCCGCACAAGCCAAGCTCACCCTTAGCTACCGCGAAATGCGCGATAAAGTGGCGTATTTCGCGGGGGCGCTAACGCAACTAGGCATCACTAAGGGGGATCGCGTGGTGATTTATATGCCGATGATCCCCGAAGCGCTGGTGGCCATGTACGCCTGCGCGCGGCTTGGCGCTATTCACTCGGTGGTATTTGGTGGTTTCGCCCCCCATGAGCTGGCGGCGCGGATTGAAGACGCCGAGCCTAAAGTGGTGGTTGCCGCTTCCTGCGGTATCGAGCTGGGCAAGGTGTTGCCCTATAAGCCAATGGTAGACCAAGCCGTTGAATTAAGCGCCCATAAGCCGGATGCCTGCGTCGTTTATCAGCGTGAAGCGCACCGGGCTGAACTGGAGGAGGGCGATTACGACTGGGAAGAGTTGGTTGCGAAGGCGCCGTTTGCTGAATGCGTGCCGGTGAAGGGAACCGACCCGCTGTATATCCTCTATACCTCAGGCACCACCGGAAAACCCAAAGGTGTTATGCGCGATACGGGTGGCTACGCGGTAGCGCTGGCCTATTCGATGCAGGCGATCTACGCCATGGAGCCCGGTGAAGTGTTCTTTACCGCCTCGGATGTGGGCTGGGTCGTTGGGCATTCCTACATTGTTTACGCCCCCTTGCTACTTGGTTGCACCACGGTGGTATACGAAGGGAAGCCGGTAAAAACCCCCGATGCGGGCAGCTTCTGGCGCTTGATCGAGGAGTACCGGGTGAAGAGTTTCTTCACTGCGCCCACGGCCTTCCGTGCGATTAAGAAAGAGGATCCTGATGCTAAACTGTTACTGAACTACGATATCAGCAGCCTAAAGCACCTCTATGTGGCCGGAGAACGCCTCGATCCACCCACGTTTCACTGGCTGGATGACCTTTTGGACGTACCGGTGATTGATCACTGGTGGCAAACTGAAACCGGCTGGCCCATCGCCGCCAACTTGCCCGGCATAGAGGCCGTGCCCACCAAAGCGGGATCCGCAACGTTCCCCGTTCCTGGCTTCAATGTGCAGGTGCTCAACCGTGATGGTGAACAGGCCAAACCCATGGAGCAGGGCAGTGTAGTGATCAAACAGCCCATGCCGCCAGGTTGTTTGACCGGCGTTTGGCGCGACGAGAAGCGTTTTCATAGCGCTTATATGGCGGCGTTCCCCGGTTATTATTTGACCGGCGATGGCGGTTATTTTGATGAGCAGGGTTATCTGTTCATTATGGGCCGTACCGATGACGTCATTAACGTGGCAGGGCACAGACTCTCGACCGGTGAAATGGAAGAGGTGGTTGGCGCCCATCCCGCGGTGGCCGAGTGCGCGGTGATTGGGATTCATGACGATCTTAAAGGGCAATTGCCGATTGGCCTGGTGATTCCTAAAGATGGTTTTAATGGCGATGAAGCGACACTGGAGGCCGAGCTCATTGCGCGGGTTCGCGAGCATATTGGCCCAATTGCCTGCTTCAAGCAGGTGTTAGTGGTCGACCGCTTACCCAAAACCCGTTCGGGTAAAATTCTGCGCAAGCTACTGCGCACGATTGCCGATGGCAAAGAGTTTGGTATTCCCTCCACCATTGATGACCCCACCAGCCTGACCGATGTTCACGCCGTCATGCGTGAACGCTCGGTAGGTGCCGCTGATAGAGCCACACCGCTGGATTGATGCGGCTACTTTTTATTAGCCAAGTGCGAGGGCATGCAGATTGCCAAGGGGTGGCGGCTTCCATCCCTTGGCTTTTAATATCATGTATAAGCCGTATAATGCGCTCCCCAGAACAGCGCCAGTTTTATCAACGTTGATTTGGCGATGCGCTTACTACCCCGAGGGTTCCCTAACCCCTCTTATCTATTAAAAAAAGGTCTACCCGCATGTTTGCATTGAGTGAGACTCAACACCGCCGTTGCCTAATGGTGATGGTGGCTTTCCATATCGGCATTATTGCCGCCAGTAACTATCTCGTTCAGCTGCCGTTTACGCTGTTTGGCTTTCATACCACCTGGGGCGCGTTTAGCTTCCCGTTTATTTTTCTAGCCACCGACCTAACGGTACGTCTGTTTGGCAAAGGGCCGGCGCGATCGATTATTCTGCGCGTTATGCTTCCCGCACTGCTGGTCTCCTATGTGGTATCCGTGGTATTTCCCCGCGGCAGCTTTGCCGGGATTGAGGCACTTTCGGAGTGGAACCTGTTTGTCGCCCGTATCGCCCTCGCCAGCTTCCTGGCCTATGTGATTGGCCAGTTGCTGGATGTACAAGTGTTTGACCGCTTGCGCCAGTGGGCATGGTGGGTGGCACCCGTTTGCTCAACGGTGTTGGGTAACCTGGCCGACACCTTTGCATTCTTCTCGGCGGCGTTCTATAACAGCCCAGACCCGTTTATGGCCGCCAATTGGATAGAAATTGCCGCCGTCGACTATGCCATTAAGCTCGCTATCAGCCTGCTGTTTTTCCTTCCGCTGTATGGCTTGCTGCTTGCCTGGCTAACGCGCCGCTTGGTGGTTTGGACAGGCCAGGTGGATGCCGAGCCCCGTACGGCGTAATCGCGTAAACACACAGAGTCCGCAAGGCTGAGGAGCTAGCATGACTGACGTTGCCACCGTTGATCTCCACTTTATCGATATGCCCGCCGACGAAGCCGCCGCGGATACACCTCCGCTGGTGGTGATTCATGGTTTGCTGGGGAGTGCCGATAATTGGCGTTCGCACTTAAAAGTGTGGCAGGGCAGCCGCCGGGTGATTGCGCTGGATCTGCGTAACCATGGCCGCTCACCCCATGCAGAGGGAATGCGTTACGCCACCATGGCGGATGACGTGATAGCGCTATTGGACAAGCTCTCGATCGAGCGCGCTCATGTGCTGGGCCACTCCATGGGTGGCAAAGTGGCGATCAGTTTGGCGCGCTTGGCGCCTGAGCGGGTGGCGTCGTTGATTGTGGCGGATATTGCCCCGGTGGCTTATGAGCACGGCCACGATGATGTGTTTGCCGCGCTCGATAATGTGCGGGAAGGCCAGCCCAAAAATCGTCGTGAAGCCGATGATCTGCTGGGCGAGCATGTTGAGTCGCGACCCACACGGTTGTTCTTGGCCACTAATCTGGTGCGCAATGACGATAACGTGATGGCGCTTCGGGTAGGCTTAGATCAGATCAAGCGTGGTTATAGCGACATTATCGGCGTGCCCGATGGCGAGCAGCCTTTTGAAGGCCCGGCGCTGGTGCTACGCGGCGGCGATTCCCACTATGTGGCTGACGATATGATCCCCGCGCTGCGTGAAGTGTTACCCCGCGCTCGTGTGGTAACGCTCAAAAATGCCGGTCACTGGCTACACGCCGACCAGCCGGAAGCCTTCCAGCAGGCAGTGACGGCGTTTCTAGACGCGCAGTAGATGCGTGTTCAAATACTTAAGAAGCGCTGTTTTATCACAGTGGCGTGACCGTTAAGCCGTGCTGCTCTGGGTAACGCAAGAAACGGTTCAAAATTCGGTAGCTATCCACATCAAAGCGTGCGGGCGCTGCTGTAGCGCCCGCTGACTGCCCCTCAATAGCAATGCTGCCCGGCCACGGCCAAACATTGACCTGAAGCTGGGTGAGCGCTTCCTGCGCCCCCTGGGTATGCGCTGCTATCGACTCCTGACCATTGCACGCGCCACACGGCACTTGCCCACCTGATTGGCAAAACAACGCCCCTTACCTTTTGCAAAAATTAAAGCTGTTTCGCTCATGGGCCGCCATGGTAGTGGATGGAGAGCTATTAATACTTGGCTATAAAGTGTGTGGATCTACTGCTAAACGCGATACGGGCAGCGTCTCGTCAGTAAGGCCCATTTTGTGTAGAAAGGTTTCAAAGTCAGCGTAACGGCGGCTATCTAACGCCGCGGGGCTCAGCGCCATGCGGCGCAGGATGTCCTCCCAGGCGTTGGCGTTAATGTCATTATCGAGCACAGGGTGCGCGCTAATCAGCAGCTCCCATGCGGCGTCAGGGTTGTCGATAATCCAGTGGCTGGCTTGCTCAACGGCAAGCACGAAGCGAGACCAGGTATCAGCGCGGCGCGCAAGCGTATCGCTATTGGCCAATACCACCAGGCCGTCATTACGGGGGATATCTAACTCATCGAAGCGAATGACGTGGGTGTTAATGCCTTCAGTCGCCAACTGCTGAGGAAGGTAGTGGTAAAAGCCATCGGCGACCGCGTCAATCTGACCCTCCCGCATTGCTCGAATGGGGTCGAAGTGCAGGTTGATGGGCGGGGTGAAATCATCGGTTTGCTGTACCGAGCGGGGGAGTAAACGCGGGATGCTCAGGTCGCGACCTTCTCCGGTGGTATAACCATAGTGTAACCCTGCCAAGGTATTTTCGGTTTCCGCCTGCTCCTCGCCCGCCACAATGACTGCCGTCAGCGAGGTTTCGATCAGTGTCGCGATGCGGACGATTGGCGCGCCGTTATGAGCCTGCATATGAAGCAGCGGCTGGCGGGTCAGCGCCAAATCGACTTCACCTGCGGTTAGCAGCTTGATAGCGATGGAGGGGTCGGCCGGTGACTGAATCTCCACTTCAAGTCCTTGGGCAGCGTACAGCCCTCGCTCTTTAGCAATCACCAAGGCTGCGTGCTGCGGGCTCAAGTACCAATCCAGCATTAGCGTGATGTGTTTAACCGGCGGTGGTTCGAGCGGCGGTGCCGGGGTTTGCGCCGTGGTGGGCACTTCCTCGACGCTTTCGCTGTCAATGTTTCGCCAAAATGCTTCCGGCACCTCAACATCTGTATCTAGCGTCAGCGGGGCCGTTTCTGAAGGGCTTTCTTCGCGCTCTTCATTTGCGTAAATAACTGAATTAGAAAACAATAAGGTGACGATAAGACTCAACAGGATAGGGTGCCAACAGCGTAAGAGGCAACGCAACATAGTCAGTAACTCCAGGGGTTGTAACGGCGAAGTGTAGCCGCCTGGGAAAGCTTCTGACCAGCCCCTTGAGCATAAGGGGGCGCTGAGAAGAGACAGTAAATTCAACGGTTACATGCAATAATAGCGCTGTATTGATGTAGAGACGGAGAGTCATGGACACAATTTATACGTTCTTTTTGGTAGGCGGTTCTCTTATGGCCCTCAGCATTTTGGCCAGCCGCTTATCGTCGATGATGGGTGTGCCGCTGCTGCTGATCTTCCTTGGGCTAGGCATGCTAGCAGGTGAAGAGGGCGTACTGGGCGTAGTGTTTGACGATTACTCCATGGCCTTTGCCATCGGCCACCTCGCGCTGGCCATGATTTTGTTAGACGGTGGCTTACGTACTCGCCTCAAAACCTTCCGAGTGGGTTTTAAACCCGCGCTTTCCCTCGCGACCTTCGGCGTCTTTATCACCAGCGCCATTGTTGGCGTTATCGCGATGTGGATTTTTGACCTAACGATAGTACAGGGCCTGCTGGTTGGCGCCATCGTAGGTTCAACCGATGCCGCTGCGGTTTTCTCCATGCTCAGCGGTCGCGGCGTTAATCTCAACGAACGGGTAGGGGCGACGCTGGAGATCGAGTCGGGTACCAACGACCCGATGGCAATTTTCCTGACCCTGATGCTGGTTGAGCTGCTTGTTGGTGATATTGGCGGCCCCGTTGAAACCCTGCTGTTTTTCCTTTCTCAGTTTGGTATTGGTTTGATTGTCGGCCTAGGGGGCGGTTGGCTGAGTGCCAAGCTGCTTCGCTGGCTCGATTTAGCCCCAGGCCTTTATGCCATGCTGGCGCTGGCTCTGGGGTTCAGCGTATTCGGTTTAACCAGTGTGCTGGGCGGTAGCGGATTTTTGGCCATCTACCTTGCTGGTTTGATGATTGGTAACCAGCCTGGGCGCCACCTTAACTTTATTCTGCCGGTGCACGACGGCTTGGCGTGGCTAAGCCAAATCGGCCTGTTCCTGGTGCTTGGCCTGCTGGTTACACCCAGTGAGTTATGGGACGTGGCACTGCCCGCGGGCTTGGTGGCACTGGCGCTCATATTTATTGCCCGCCCGTTGGCGGTGCTGATCACCATCAAACCGTTCTTCAAATTCCGTTGGCGGGAAACCTTCTTCATTGCCTGGGTGGGCTTGAGAGGGGCGGTGCCTATCGTGCTGGCTATTTTCCCGGTCATTGGCGGGGTAGAAAACGCCTCGCTCTACTTTAATGTGGCCTTCGCCGTGGTATTGATGTCGCTGCTGATTCAGGGTGGCTCACTGACGCTGATGGCCAAGTGGTTGAAGGTGGAAGTGCCGGTAGGCACCGTGCCTAACCGGCGCGGCCCGCTGGGCATCCTGCCGGAAAACGACTTTGAGCTGTTTGTGTACGGGGTCGAAAACCAGGATTTAGAGGACGTGCCCATTCGGCTGCTGCGTTTTCCTTCAGGTGCTTTGATTTCCGCGCTGTTCCGCGACCACGCCATGCTGCACCCCAAGGGCAGCACGCGCTTGAAGCTGGGCGATGTGATTTGTGTGATCGGCCGCTCAGAGGACTTGTACGCGCTTAACCGACTATTCAATGGCGATGCCAAGCTCAAGCAGGAGCGCGCCTTCTTCGGTACCTTTACCCTGGATGGCAGCGCGCAAATGCAGGATATCGCCCAAGCCTATGGCCTAACGCTCAGCCCCGGTGAGCAGGACATGACACTGGCGGAATTTATCGCCCTGCGCGTGGGCGGCCACCCGGTTATCGGGGACGACGTCGATTGGCATGGTATTCATTGGGTGGTCAGCGATATGGAAGGCGGAAAGATTACCCGCGTCGGGTTACGTTTGTACTAAAAGGCGTTGACTTCCAAGGAAAAGCTGTTAGTATACGCACCCATAAGCCGGAGGGATGGCAGAGCGGTTGAATGCACCGGTCTTGAAAACCGGCATAGGTTAATAGCCTATCCAGGGTTCGAATCCCTGTCCCTCCGCCAACTATTACGAATAAGCCGCTGATTTCAGCGGCTTTTTTGTACCTGTAATTTAGCTAGCCCATACCCCAGCCCATACTTTGGTTTTGGCTCTCATTGAGCAGAACTGAACTATTTTGGACACTCCTCTTTTCCTAGTCATTTTTTGTTACTTGCTTTCAGATCACATTCCAATTGAACCTTCCTGTGCACACGCTCTGGAGAGATGACAGCCACTTTTCATTAAGATACTGTTATCTAAGAATTATGAGTGCTGGCGATTTGTTGGCACCGTCACATTAGGGACATGCTGGGCCGAGTAGTAGGAATATTCATCGTCCTTAAACTGCTTAATTGACGCCTCCGCCTTGATTGACCAGAGGAAACACACGGAATGCAATTCATAACCAACGGCCCCGATATCCCAGATGAGCTCTTGCAGGCGCACGAGGAAGGCCGTGTGGTTTTTTTCTGTGGTGCGGGAATTTCCTATCCCGCTGGCCTGCCAGGTTTTAAGGGGCTAGTGGAAGAAATCTATCGGCTAAACGGGACAATATTTTCAGACATTGAGAAAGATGCCTTCGAGCGAGGACAGTTTGACGCCACACTTGATTTGCTTGAGAGGCGCCTTCCCGGGCAACGGCTGGCTGTCAGAAGAAAGCTGGTGCAGGCACTCAAAGCAAAAACTCGCCGCAAGGGTGCCACCGATACGCAGGCAGCGCTTTTGCGTTTGGCACGAGGTCGCGAAGGTGCGTTACGTTTGGTCACCACCAACTTTGACCGCATCTTTCATCTGGCGGCCAAACGCACTAACCAAACGTTCGATACATACGGAGCCCCGATGTTGCCGATCCCTAAGAACAGCCGATGGAACGGTCTGGTGTATCTGCATGGCCTACTACCCCAAAAGGTGGATGACAATGCCCTGAATCGTTTGGTGGTCACCAGTGGTGATTTTGGATTGGCATACCTCATAGAGCGCTGGGCAGCACGCTTTGTGAGCGAGCTATTCCGCAATTACGTGGTCTGCTTCGTGGGTTACAGCATCAACGACCCAGTGCTGCGCTACATGATGGATGCGCTGGCGGCCGATAGGATGTTGGGCGAAGTCACACCGCATGCCTGGGCACTAGGTGATTGCGAACCAGGGCAAGAGCTCCGGAAGACCGTCGAATGGGAAGCCAAGGGCGTCACGCCTATCCTCTATAGCGTACTTGCTGGTAGCCACGATCATTCCGCGTTGCACCAGACTCTGGTCGCCTGGGCCGATACATATCGTGACGGTGTGCAGGGCAAAGAAGCCATCGTCGTCAAACACGCCCTGGCACGGCCACAAGGCAGCACACGGCAGGACGATTTCGTCGGGCGAATGCTTTGGGCTTTGTCGGATAAATCAGGTTTGCCAGCGAAGCGTTTCGCCGACTTTAATCCCGCCCCTTCATTGGAATGGTTGCTGGAGTCATTCGGGCAAGAGCGTTTTGGGCACGAGGATCTGGCCCGCTTTGGTGTTCCACCACGTGAGGAAGTGGACACCAAGCTTCGCTTTAGCTTGATACGGCGACTTGCACCCTATGGCCGTGCATCGCCGATGCTGCTGGCTTCCGAAGGTATTACCGGCTGCCAGTGGGATGATGTTATGTTCCATCTGGCCCGCTGGCTGGTACGGCACTTGGGTGACCCTAGACTTGTTATCTGGAATGCGGAACGCGGTGGGCATTTGCACGATCGTTGGGCGTGGCTGATAGAAAACGAACTTGAACGCTTTGCTTCGCTGGAGCGTGATGGCAAGACCTCCGAGTTGGATGAGATCCGATTACATGCCCCCAAGGCCATTCCCGATTCCCTGATGCGTATTTTGTGGCGCCTGCTCCTCAGTGGCCGCGTGAAGTCCCCATGGGCCGATTCCGATTTGTATCGCTGGAAGAGCCGTCTTCAGCGAGAAGGTCTGACCACTACGCTGCGTTTGGAGTTGCGCGACTTGCTCGCACCTAAGGTTGTTTTGAAGAAGCCGTTTCACTGGAATGACGACGACTCAAATAACGCTGACGAACCCACGCATATCAAGCAGCTAGTGGACTGGGAGCTCGTGCTAGCCGCTGATAATGTGAATTCAACTCTACGCGATTTGGCCGACAAACACTGGATATTGGCCCTGCCGCTCCTGCAGGAGGATTTCCAGCAACTATTGCGTGATGCGTTGGATCTACTAAACGAGTTGGGCGAGGCTGATGGCAGTAATGACCGATCACATTGGGATCTTCCTTCCATTACGCCACATTGGCAGAACCGGGGCTTCCGTGATTGGGTGAGCTTGATCGAATTGTTGCGAGATGCGTGGTTGGAGGTTCGTGTCAACGACAGTTTGCGCGCGACACGAATCGCAGAGACTTGGTTCGAATTGCCTTATCCTACCTTTAAACGCCTGGCCCTATTTGCCGCCAGTCAGGATGGTTGCATCCCGCCCGAGCAGTGGGTGGATTGGTTGGTGACCGAAGGAGCATGGTGGCTTTGGTCTAGAGATACGGGGCGGGAAGTATTCAGGCTGCTGGTTCTGCAGGGTTGTCATTTGGCAGGAGCCACACAAGAACGTTTGGAGGTTGCAATCTTGGCTGGCCCTCCGCGAGATATGTATCGGGACGACCTGGAAGTAGATCGTTGGCAGGACTTGGTGGCTCGTTCCGTTTGGTTGCATCTGGCCAAGCTGAACATATCGGTCAGCTCGTTGGGGGCGCCCGCAGCAGCACGCTTAGCAGAAATATCCAAAACCTACCCCGAATGGCAGTTGGCGACCAACGAGCGTGACGAATTTTCGCACTGGATGAGTGGCACTGGAGATCCGGATTTTGAGGGTAGCCTTGAAGTTGCCATTGCTCCCCGCAAGCGGGGAGAGCTTGTCAAATGGCTAACTAAGCCTGTACCCGAACCACGATTTTTCTATGAGGATACGTGGCGAGATGTTTGCCGTAAGCACTTGTTGAACAGCCTCTGTGCGCTGAGTGATTTGGCTGTAAGAGGAGAGTGGCCAATTGAGAGATGGCGCGTAGCTCTTCAGGCTTGGAGTGACAAAGGTATTGTAAAGCACTCATGGCGTTACGCGGCACCGGTGGTGAAAACAATGCCTGATGCCGTACTTCAGGATATTGACCACGCAGTTACTTGGTGGATAGAAGCCGCATCCAAGTCCATCAACCGTCATGAGGGCATCCTAATGGAGTTGTGCAGTCGGGTACTGGCACTATCGCTTGAATCTGGCCCAGGTTCCCGCATCACCAATAAAGATGTCGAAACCTATGACCCCGTCGGATCTGCGATTAACCACCCAGTCGGGCACATCACGCAGGCTCTGATAAACCTGTGGTTCAAACAGAATCCTAACGACAACGATCTGCTTCCAGTTGATCTTAAACCTATGTTCACCAGACTGTGCGATCTTCAGGTGATCAGTTTCCGCCATGGCCGGGTACTTCTCGGTTCGCGGCTAATCGCTTTTTTCCGTGTCGATCGCCCTTGGACCGAAAAGTACCTTTTGCCTTTGTTCGACTGGAGCAATCTTGTCGAAGCTAAAGCCGTGTGGGAAGGCTTTCTCTGGTCGCCTCGCCTATACCAGCCGTTGTTAATGGCCTTTAAGACCCACTTCCTAGAAAGTGCAAACCACTATGCCGACCTTGGCGAGCACCGCCAACAGTATGCGGCGTTTTTGATTTATGTAGCGCTGGGCCCGACTGAGGGATACACCGTAGATGAACTCCGGTCTGCTATTGGTGTGCTCCCACAGGACGGTCTCGAGGAATCCGCGCAAGCGCTCTATCAGGCACTTGAAGGCGCAGCCGATCAGCGAGAAGACTATTGGAAAAATCGTGCGCAGCCGTTTTGGCAACAGATCTGGCCTAAGTCACGTGGCTTGGCTACTCCGCGAATCGCGGAATCCTTGACGAGGTTGGCCATTGCAGCACGAGGCGAATTTCCCGCGGCATTGGCTGCGGTGCAAGACTGGCTGCAACCCATTGAACACCCTCATTATGTTATACACCTACTACATGAATCGGGTTTGTGCAGGCGATTCGCTGCTGAGGTATTAATGCTGCTGAATGCTGTAATTTCCGACCAGCAGTGGGCGCCCAAAGAGTTAGGCCATTGCTTGGACGAGATTGAGGAAGGGCGTCCACACCTTGCGCAAGATATCCAGTATCTTCGGCTGCAAGAATACTTCCAGAGGCGCCGGATGTAGTGGTGAAATGTGAAGCGTGTCCCTCTCGATAAGGTGCTAGCAATTGCATGTTATTAGGCTGGTTTTTACTGCGCTCCAAGCCAGCCTTAGATGAGGAGCGTAGACTAGCTTTATCAGAACCTCAGCTCTTGCCCGAAATTGGAGTGTTCGTATCGTTTATAGATGCTAACGACCCGAAGTGGATGCATAGGAAAATGCAGTAGATGCGAATATTTTGCAGGCTGTATTTTATAGATAAGCATGGTGGCACGTTCATCCAATAATAGAGCGGCCATCTAATATCTGGTATATTTTCATCAGTGTTATCCATGTAGTGCGACTTATAAAGAATACTAAAAAGACGAATAGGACGGTTTTAATGAGCGGATTAAGGAGTGTTAAGAATTTCGGAAAAGTTGAGGCTGAAGATGATGCAGTCTTAGATTACTTCGTCGAAATGAATATTACAGAAAATGTGGATAGTCAAGATACGTTTCTTGTGCTAGGCAGGAAGGGGTCAGGTAAAACTGCACTCTATCGATATTTTACAGAAGATAAGCACAAAGATTTTTCATCAGGATTGAACCTGAACGGCTATCCATGGAAAGTACATGAAAAAATCAAGGATGATGGTGTAGAATATGTTGAGTCATATGTTGCTTCTTGGAAATATCTTATTGCTGTTGAGTTTGCCAAAATCGTAATAAAGCTTTCAGACAGATATCAAATGACTGAGGTTATAGAGCTTAAAAAATTCCTTGATGAAAACTATGGTACCTCTAACCCGGCAATAAAAAATATATTCTCTCCATCTGGTTTAAAAATCAGCGGCGATTTGGAACCGCAAGTACTGGGCTGTAAGATAGGGAAGATTTCACTAACTGGTCGGCAAGATAACATGCAGTTAGGGTCTGAATTAAATGCATTGACAGAGAAAATACTGTCCTATGTTAAACGGATTTCTGAGGTGTCAGAATTAGAAAGAGTATTTTTACACTTCGATGAGTTGGATAGAGGAATAACAGTATTAGAGACCTCAAGGAAAAATTTGATAATTGGATTGGTTTTAGCTTCCAAAGAAATTAAAAAATATTTATCAAGTAGCAGTACTTATTTTAAATCAGTCGTATATCTTAGACGCGACATATGGGATGAGTTAGTATTTTCTGATAAAAATAAAATATCAGAGTCAAATTCAGATTTTATTGAATGGAACCATGAGCAGTTGTTTGGGATGATTCAAAAACGAATTGGTGTTTTGTTGGGGGCGGAATACTCTTGGGATGATATCGATGATGGAAGACGAATAAATAAACAACCAAAATGGAAGCACATCATTGATCGTACCCTTATGAGGCCGAGAGATGTCATTTCTTTTATGAATACGTTGTTAGATGTGACAAAAAAGAAAGATGATGATGAATTAGTATTTGAAAATAAAGATGTAGTGGAGTCTCGACCAAAGTATTCAAACTATTTAAAGCTTGAGCTTGATGACGAAATATTACCTCATTGGAAAGACTGGGAGGTGTGTCTTCAGGCTTTGTCTAGGATTGGTAAGATTTATTTCAAAATAGAAGATTATTCAGCTGCATATGCTGTTACTAGTTCAAAAAATCAAAAAACTTATTCAGATGCGCAGTCACTTGAAGAGTTGTACAATTTTAGCATTATTGAGTATGAAGCAAGGTCAGGGTATGGCGGTTCTGGCTGGAAATCAAAGTTTGCGAACCCTGAATTAGGCTGGGACTCTAACGCAACTAGATTTAAGGTGCATCTTGGCCTGAAAGAATATATGAAGCTTAAGGAAGAACGCACATAGTAAGCCATACGTAACATAGCAAGCACCTGCAATCTGACCTTTTGCCACTTTCGCCTTTTGTACAAAAGGCATAGAAGTTGCTAGTGACCTACTGCAGTTAAGGCGGGCGTTATATCAGTAACATATTGACGTCCGCTCTTGGTTGAAATTGGAATGATCAAGCATAGGTGCTATCGACCTTTAGCGGAATTGCTGAGAAATGCAGCGGGTGTGCTGAATGTGGATATACACCGTAATGAAAAATAGCAATTATGCCTATCAATAACTTAGAGTGAGTTTTGTAGACTGCATTTGTCGGAAGAACTTGTCGTCTCGTCATCTAATATTAGGATGGTCTGTTTTATACCTGTTGTGTTGTTTTCAGCATTATAAGGCCTCACTTCTAGATTTGTACTGGAAGTTTTCAATTGACTTAGTTATTGGGGTGTTTTTATGGTGCGTTTTTTTAGCTTAATATTAATAATGCCGTCTTTTTTATTTTTAGCTTCTTGCTCTTCAATTTTTTCTGGCGCTGAACCTCAGCCTTTAAGCTTCTCTGATAGAGAAATTGCAAAAAATGCAACTCTTAAGTTAGGTCATGTTCCTAGTTTTTTTGATCTTTCTAAGACAGATGAAACGAAGATATATGTGTTCGCGTTCGATGGCACTGAAAATGACCGAAATAATATAAACGATGCGAAAGAGAGGCAAACCACTGTTGGTTATTTAACTAATAAATTAGAGGAGTATGGGTATGATGTAGAGTATTTAGAGGGTCCTGGAATTAACAGCAAATTAGATTCTGCATTTTGTTATTCATGTTCCATTAAAGCAGATGAAGCACTTAGCAGTTTAAATAATAAGATTGAAAATGAAATTTCTACCAGTTCAGGCGTAGACGTTAAGGTAGTTGTTCTAGGCTTTAGCAGAGGAGCAGCAATTGGCCGTCATTTTATGAATCTTGTAAGTCAGAACTGGCCTATAGGAAGTGTTTATAATGTTAGAAGCTATGGTTTGCTTTTCGATACGGTAGCAACCTCTGTCGTAGATAACTTATTATTAGGTATCGCACCCACTACAGATTATCTCATACATATTGTTGCCAGAGATGAACGGCGAAAGCTTTTCCCAGTTATAATAGATAAAGATTTGGCATATGAAAGTGAAGTTCGCGAAAATATGGTGACTACTCCTAGATTAACACAGCTAGAACTGCCCGGTGTTCATTCTGATATTGGTGCATCATATATATCCGGAATAGGTACATTTTATAGATTTATTGGCGGTCTTTTATTATCAAATTATGGCCTAATTTCACAAAACGAAATGGAGTTTTCTGAAGATTTTTTTAATCAAGGTTCTCATGATTCAAGGGGCTGGTTGTCTAAAGCAGCTGGAATTGAGTCTTATTTAGTAAACCCCAGTGATGTGAGACAAAAAGAGATTGTAAACAGCGTACCAATATCAAAAGGTCGCGCGGAAGATCTTGCAGCGAGAAATGTAGAAAGTATCCAGAATTCATCTAGTTCGTATTACTCATACAATGAGTTGTCACCAATATTCTTTGACGTTCTTAAGAGCGATGATACTTTGAGAGTTATATCAGGATATGCCTCCAATCTTGTCGAGGTTGTGAATTTGTCATTTGAAGATTCTGATGGAATTAAGCGAATTAATTTTAGATATAAAAGATTTCCTGATAAAAAACAGTTTTTAAATATAGAAGAAAGTTTATGGAAAGCCATTCCAGAAAATAAAGTTTCAAGAATTGAGCTTGTTTCATTAGAGCGTGGCGATGAGTCAAATTCATGTATTCTAGTCAATGGTCAACTTATAACAAAATGCTTTTAGTCAACTGATTGCAACATAACAAATGGCTGTTGCCGGACAGACTCTGGTGCTCTTTTGCGCCGCAAAGCTACAGTGTCATATCAGAATCATCTGAACGTCTGTTCCTGGCCGTTTACCGTCTTGACCAAAAATAAAGCTTACCTGATTAAGAGAGCTGCCTCGCGGGGCAGCTCCATTTTATCCCAACATCCACCTACAAATACCCTATTTCCGCAAACGACTTACATCCATCACTCCCCACGACCACGTGATCAATCACCCGGATATCCATCAACCCCAGTGCTTCCTTCAGTCGCTCGGTAATATGCCGATCCGCATCGCTAGGTTCAGGATCACCACTAGGATGGTTATGAACGAGGATGACTGCGGCAGCGTTGTAGGTCAGTGCCGCCTTTAGCACTTCCCTTGGATAAACGCTTGCCGCATCTATGGTGCCTCGAAACAATTCTTCAAAGCGGATAACCCTGTGCTGACTATCCAGGAACAGCACGCTAAACACCTCATACTCGTAGTCTTGAAGCAGCAGCTGTAAATGTTCAAATGCCTGCGAGGGCTGGTAAGCGAGCCACCAAACCCATCTACTCAAGCTAATTACGCCTCTTCACACTAATGATCTCTTGTTGGTTTTGGAGATCACCATGACCTGTGAACTCAACCCTACCCGCGCCTTTTGGCTGGGTCAT
>NZ_VCQL01000031.1:0-33122 GCF_005937175.1 Halomonas sp. ATBC28
GATAATGCCGCAATGGAGAGCTTCTTTGGTACGCTGAAGTCAGAATATTTTTACCTGAACCGCTTTGACACCATTGAGCAATTACAGGCGGGCATTCGGCACTATATCCATTACTACAATCACGAGCGGATTAAGACCAAATTAAAAGGCCTGAGTCCGGTGCAGTACCGAAATCAGGCCTTGGCTGCTTAGTTTTTCACTGTCCAAGTTTATGGGGTCAGTTCACCAATGGGTTGCCCGTTTTTGTTGGTATGTCGACAGCTAAGCATCAACACCAAATATCTTTCAATGGCGTTTCAGGTCGATAATGGGTGGCTATTTGCGCCTGCAATAGCTCTGCGGTGGCCAATGCATCCACCAGGGCATGATGTCCTTGATAAGGGGGCAAGCCATAGCGCTCACGACTCGCATGCATACGGATGGAAACCGGTGGGCGACCCAGCCAGCGGCGGAACCGCGCCCATAGGGTTTGGCGGTGCATCCGCGCTTCCAGCGACATGGTATCAATCATCGGAAACAGCACTCCTTCCCCACGTCGGGCTTTGACAGCTGCATTCAAAAAGGGCCGTTCAATATTGCGAAAATGAACGACCACTAGGCGACCTGCTAGCTGGGCCAGCAGTTCGTCCAGTATCGCATCTAAGTCCGGCGCCTGGGCGATCTCTGAATGGGTAATGTGGTGGTAGGTAATTGAGGCTTCTGCTAGCGGCCGCGAAGGGTTCACTACCCAATAGCGCCGCTCAGCCAATTTGATACGATTTAACGTGAAGGGCACGAGGCCAATACTAACAATCGCATGGCGCCTCTCATCCAGCCCAGTGGTTTCCATATCCAGCGCCACCATGGGCACCTCAGAAATGGGCGTTTCAGGATCAGGCAACGGCGTACCAAAGAATTGCTGAAGGGCAGGATTTTTCGCTTGTTGCGCTCGTTGGGCCATATAGCCCTTCCAATCGGCCTGGACGATTTTTTGACGTGGGCGTATACCGCGCATCTTAGCGCCCCTGCCGTTGTGCAGGCATGGGATAGCGGAACTTGAGGAATTTTTGCGCGTTGCTAAGCACTTGGAAAGCGTCTTTCAGGGTGTGGCGTTCGCTGTCCGCCACGTTTTCGGGCTCGATATTGTTATCCGGCAGGCGATCCTCTTGTAGGTCAATCATTTGATGGCGAATCCGCGACATGCATAAAAACTCAAACGCATAACTTAGCTTGTCGCTCATGCCGGTCGCCAATAGTTGGGTCTTACTGATGTCATTCAAGCGCTGAAAGGAGTTCTGCGCTTTGGAACCGCAGGCCAAAGCGTGAATACGCACCAAATCCACCATCGGCGCAGTTCCCCGGCGCTTCAAGTTGATCGAGTTGTTGTGCTTACCATCTTGCTCCATCACAAAGGTACGGAAAAACCCCAGCGGTGGCGTACGGTTTAAGGCATTGCGCGCCATGGCGGCTAAAAACAGCGGTGATTTTGGCGCTGTCTCGGCAATCAAATCTTGCAGCGTTTCCACATAAAGGTCTTCGCCATAGCAACTATCCAGGTCAAAGAAAATCGAGCTGTGCAGCAGCCGTTCAGGCGTGGGATTGGCCATCCAATCCTGAAAATACCCCTTCCAAACGCTGAGCGGCTGACGCCACTGAACGTTGGTCGCCATAACGTCACCTTTGCAGTAGGTGTAACCGCAGGCATCTAAGCCATCGCTGACAATTTTTGCCAGGGCGTAAAAGTAGTCGTCATGCTCTTCGGGATTAAACTCGTCGGAGAGGATCAGCGCATTATCCTGGTCAGTGACGATGCTCTGCTCATTACGGGCCATTGAGCCATTCACCATAAAACAATAAGGCACCGGCGGGGGGCCAAGTTCTGCTTCAGCCATTTCCAGCAACCGTCGAGTAAAGCTGCGTCCGATCGTGGAAAGGGCGCTACCCACCATCTGCGAGTTAGCGCCCTCTTGCACCATACGCACAAACGCCGCGCTCACATCCGGCGCCAAGCGTGCCAGCCCCTGGGCGCTGGACTGATTAAAAATATTGCTGACCAGATAGAGACCACTGTGGGTCTCGTAGCGAATAATGTCGGAGAGATGCACTACGCCCACAGGGCGCTGACGATAGAGCACAGGCAGGTGATGCACGTTACTGCGCAACATCGTCAGCATCGCTTCATAAACAGAGGCGTCAGACTGGATAGTAATTAGCCGCGAGGAAATCACTTCACCGACGGAGGTTTGTGGCGATAGCCCCTCGGCCACAATGCGGGTACGAAAATCACTATCGGTTAAAATACCGCACATCTGCCAAGTTTGGCCTTCGCTATCTTTAAAACTGTAGCGAGGGTTATCGCTCCCCTCTTTTATTACCAGCAGGGCGGAGGCTTGAGCCTCGCTCATTTGCTGCGCGGCGTGCTGAACGCTGGTAGACGTTTCCACCATTACTGGATAGCGGGTTAGCAGCTTGCGTATCCGCGTCACCATCATGTCGTTGGATTTCTTTTGCTGCTCGGCAGCGCTCTCAAGCCGCGGTCGCTCCAACTCGACAAAATCCGCAAAATGGTCATCCTCCTCGCACAATCGCAGGAAGACCACCTTGGGAATAAAATAGATCAGGGTATCTTCGATCGCCTGGGCTGGGAAACGCACCTTATGGTTACGCAAGAGGCTGAAGTGACCGAAAATATCGCCTTCGCCCAGGCGGTTATACAGCTCGCCCTGACTACGATAAACCTCCACAGCGCCACTGCGGATATAGCAAAGATCATTGAGCATCTCGTTAAGCGTTAATATGCTGCTACCTGTTTTGAAGTAGCTCACTTCCACCTGCTCAGCAATGGCATCAAGGAGATCATCCGACAGCCCATCAAAAGGGGGAAACCGTCCCATATGTTGGCGTATTTCTAACAGTTCGACATCCATACGGACTCCTTGGTGTTGCCGGTCAATAGGCTGGATAATCAACGCATAATCTAAAGTGTGGCGGGAAGGCTAAGTTAGGTAAACCCCACTAAGGATAATAAAATTAACCGTAGGCCAATCGGCTCACAAAAAAAGCCCGGTGCAGTTATGCACCGGGCTTTGGTGGCCGAAACCATACTAATATTAACGTTGCTAAATAAAGGTTGCTATATTAGCCAGACCCAATTAGCAAAAACACATCAGCCACTTTTAGCAGTATGACTTATGACTGGTTAGCCATTTCCTGCACACGCTGCATCATTTCCGGATCTTGCTGAATGGATTGACCAATAGCGTTGAAAGTATCAACATCTAGGCCGCTGTCTTCGACCACTTCGATCATGCGGTCGTTAGCTTCGGTACGCACTTCCTGTTGCGCTGATTCATCTTCCGCTTCCTGCAGACGCTGGGTATATTCCTGAGAAATAACCGCAATTTCTTGAGAAGCATCGGCAAACTGCTGGAGCTGGTCGTCAGAAAAATCCTGGGCAGGAGCTTGCCGGGTTGCCATTGGATCTTGTGCAGCGCCTTGTTGCTCTTCCTGGGCGTGGGCGGTGGCCGTCATCAAACCGGTCGCGAGCAGGGCAGCGGAGAACAGAGCAGTCATACGTTGCATAGAAGAAACCTCAATATTGCGTTGTGTATGTGCCCTCTGTGACGCGCCATGCTCAAGCAGGTTCAATCTTTTATGTAAAAGTTAGTAACAAAAAGAACCAAACGTATCTAAAAGACGAATTAAACACGCCACCTCGGAAATAATATGTCTAGCATATTCAGAAAGTTACATAAAAACGACTTATCTTCAGCAGGGCTTGCTGCCATGCCCGCACTTTTTGTTCTGCTTTGGAGCACTGGCTTTATTGGTGCGAAGTTCGGCCTGCCTTACGCAGAACCTTTTACGTTTCTGTTTATTCGCTTTGTACTCACGCTACTGCTACTGACTCCGCTGGTCGTCGTGATGCGGATACCTTGGCCCTCATCACCCAGGCTATGGACACATATCGCCATATCAGGCTTTCTAGTCCATGGTGCTTACTTAGGTGGCGTCTTCTATGGCATTTACCTGGGCATGCCCGCCGGTTTAGCGGCCTTACTGGTGGGGCTGCAGCCACTTCTGACCGCCGCCTTCGCTGGCCCACTGCTGGGTGAGCAGCTCTCTTGGCGCCAATGGACAGGGCTAGCGCTGGGCCTGATAGGTATCAGTTTAGTCCTCGGCAGTAAGCTTGAGCTGGGTGAGTCGCTGTTTGACGGCTTCGGGATTAGTGCTCTGCTGTGTGTCACCGCCGCGTTAATGGGGATTTCGCTGGGTACGCTCTATCAGAAAAGATACTGCACCAGCATGCCGCTGCTTTCCGGGGCGGTTATTCAGTATTTGGCAGCAGGCGCTCTGCTAGGCGTTGGTGCCCTGCTTTTTGAGACGCGCCAAGTGGAGTGGAGCAGCACCTTTGTGCTGACCCTGGGCTGGTTGGTGTTGATTCTCTCAATTGCCGCTATTCTGTTACTCATGGCCTTGATTAAAAAGGGGGAAGCCTCGCGTGTAGCGAGTCTTTTTTATCTTGTGCCGCCAGTCACGGCGCTTCAGGCGTGGTGGCTCTTTGACGAACGCCTTCCCTTGTTAGGGCTTGTGGGTATGTTGGTGGCCATCACTGGGGTAGTGATGGTGATACGGAAACCCGGCCCTAAGGCGAGTAGGCGATGACCCGATTTTTATAATGGTCGATAATTTTATTCCAGGGCTTGGCTAAACATGTCAGCACAACACCACTGTGCCAGGGTGAACGGACACTGTAACCGTTGCAATTCTCCGGTACCTTTTGCATTCACGATGGTGTTTCAACCGATCATCAATTGGGGGGCGATAACGACAAGTGCTACCAAGCCATACTGCATAGCCTGGTGGCACTAGCAAAAACCTTGGGCACTCAGCTAATTGCTGAAGGTGTTGAAACCCGTGAGGAATCACGCGGCCTGCTGCCCTTGGGTCTTCCCATGTAGCAGGGCTATTACTTCTCCTATCCCAATCTGGAAGCACTCGCGGAAATTGACGACGCTAAATACGAATAGCGTGGCTAAAAATAGCTATATGAAAATAGCTATAGATGTTGCAAATAATCAGCCCCACCTAAGTTACGCATCTGCTGGCGAATCCACTGGCTTCGCCGCTCAACCTGGGCATCGGGGCGTGCGGCGCTGCGCGTCAGGGGGCTGGGTAAGATAGCCGCGAGAAGACTTGCCTGGCGCTCAGTTAACGAAGCTGAAGAAACTCCAAAATAGTGCTGAGCAGCGGCTTCTAGGCCAAACACACCGCGATCCCACTCGGCGACGTTGAGATAGACCTCTAAAATACGCTGCTTGCTCCAGAGTATCTCGATCAGTAGCGTAAACCACGCTTCTAGCCCCTTCCGCGTCCAGCTGCGACCTGTCCACAGAAAAACGTTTTTAGCCGTTTGTTGGCTCAAGGTACTGGCACCGCGCAGTCGTCCGCCGTCCCGGCTAGCCTGCAATGCGCGGCGCAGTTCGACCAGATCAAACCCGCCGTGATGTGGAAAGCGCTGATCCTCCGCGGCAATCACTGCCAGCTTAGCGTTCACCGAGAGCGAGTCCCAACCTCGCCACTCGCGCTGTATACGAATCGGATCGCTGTGGATCCAGCTCTGAATTTTGCGCTCGACCATCACCATCGATCCCGGTGGTGGAACGACCCGAAACAACAAGACCAGCGCGACCGACAACAGTACAAACGCTAAAACGCCGCGCCATACAATCCGCCATAGCAGACGCATAAAACGGCGCAGCAAGCGATTGAGCATCCCGTTATCCTTAACGCTTCATGAGGTGATCTGCATGATAGCGCAGATGATCCTCGATGAACGAGGCAATGAAGAAGTAACTGTGATCGTAGCCCGGCTGGCGGCGCAGCGTTAACGGATGATCATGCTCTTCGCAAACGGCTTCTAAACGCTCTGGCTGAAGCTGCTCTTCCAGGAATTGATCCGCTTCGCCCTGGTCGATAAACAGCCTCTGGCGTGATGCGCCGTTGGCCACCAGCTCACAGGCATCGTACTGACGCCAGCGGGACTGATCGTCCCCCAAGTAGGCGTTAAACGCCTGCTGCCCCCAAGGGCAGTTCATCGGGTTCACCACCGGTGAGAAGGCCGACACAGAGCGGAAACGACCTGGATGACGCAGCGCCAGGATCAATGCTCCGTGCCCACCCATCGAGTGTCCGCTAATCGATTCGCGCCCATTGACCGGGAAGTGCTGACGCACTACAGAAGGCAACTCCTCAATCACATAGTCGTACATGCGATAGTGGGGCTTCCAGGGTGACTCGGTGGCATTGACGTAAAACCCAGCCCCAGAGCCTAAATCATAGCTTTCATGCTCGCCGGGCAAGTCGGTGCCCCGTGGGCTGGTATCAGGGCAAACAATCGCCACGCCCAGCTCAGCGGCAATACGGTGAGCGCCCGCTTTCTGCATGAAATTTTCGTCATTACAGGTCAGCCCCGAGAGCCACCACAGCAGCGGTACGCGCTCGTTTTCCGCCTGGGGTGGTAAGTAAACGGCGAAGATCATGTCGCAGTCCAGCGCACGGGAATAGTGGCGGTAGCGCTTATGCCAGCCCCCGAAACTACGGTTGGCAGACACCAGTTCTAGAGTTTCACTCATGCTCATGGGCAGGTTCCTTTAAATACAGCAAACGCGGCAGGTCTACCCTACCGCGTTTTAGCGTTTCAAACGTGCTTTCTATACTACTTAATAATGCTAGGCCTAGTAATGCAGCACGGTACGAATGCTCTTGCCCGCATGCAGTAACTCAAACGCTTCATTGATCTTTTCGAACGGCATATCGTGGGTAATGAAATCGTCGATATTGATTTCGCCGTTCATATAACGATCAACGTAGCCCGGCAGCTCGCTGCGTCCTTTTACGCCACCAAAGGCGGAGCCTTTCCAGACCCGCCCGGTGACCAACTGGAATGGCCGTGTGGAGATCTCTTCACCGGCTCCAGCGACACCAATGATGATCGATTCACCCCAGCCTTTGTGGCAGCACTCCAGCGCTGAGCGCATCACATTGACGTTGCCGATACACTCAAAGGAGTAGTCAACGCCGCCATCGGTCAAATCGACAATGACCTGCTGGATTGGATCTGAATACTCTTTGGGGTTCACAAAATCAGTGGCGCCAAACTGCTTGGCCAGCTCAAATTTATCAGCGTTGACGTCGATAGCAATAATACGCCCCGCCTTGGCCATGACCGCGCCTTGGATGACGGCCAAACCGATAGCCCCGAGACCAAACACTGCCACCGTGGCGCCCGGCTCTACTTTAGCGGTATTGAGCACCGCACCGATGCCGGTGGTCACGCCGCAGCCCAGTAGGCAGATTTTATCCATGGGTGCTTCTTTAGAAACCACCGCCAGGGAGACTTCAGGCAACACGGTGTACTCGCTGAACGTGGAGGTGCCCATATAGTGATGAAGCATTTTGCCCTCGAGTGAAAAACGCGAGGTACCGTCAGGCATGACCCCTTTACCTTGGGTAGCACGCACGCTGCCACACAGGTTGGTTTTGCCCGACAAACAGAATTTACACTTTCCACACTCAGCGGTGTAAAGCGGAATAACATGGTCGCCTGGCTTAAGGCTGGTAACGCCCTCGCCGACTTCCTGTACAACGCCAGCACCTTCATGGCCCAACACGGCAGGGAAGTTACCTTCGGGATCAGCACCGGAGAGCGTGTAAGCATCGGTATGGCAAACGCTTGTCGCGGCCATTTTAACCAGCACTTCCCCCGCCTTCGGGCCTTCAACATCGATCTCAACCAGTTCAAGCGGCTTACCCGCTTCCAGTGCAACAGCTGCGCGTGATTTCATATTGACTCCTAAATGTTCATTACTTCAACAACAGACACTAAGCCGTTACTCGTCAACTGCCACTGGGCCAAATTCAATCGGCAGCCAGCGATAGCCTTCTTCATCTTTTACGATATGACCAATGCCGGGAAATGGCATGTGGGCACCGGCGACCCAGTGCTTATCTTCAACCGCGCTTTCGAGCACTTCTTCTCGAGTGCGAATGGCTTGCTCGGGGTCTGAGTCAAACTCGATAGCGACAGTGGGATCAGCAAATTGAACGCCGTAGCTGTGTACTACGTCCCCCCATACCAGCATGGCGTCATCATCGCTATTGAGCATAAAGCTTGAGTGTCCGGCGGTGTGGCCATGTGTATCTTGGGCAACAATGCCCATCAGAACTTCATCACCAGCCGTGAAGGGGTTGAAACGATCAGCTTCCTGATAAGGCGCTACCGCGTCTTGAGCCATGGTAAAGAAGGGTTGATTGGCTTCAGGCGCCGCAGCCGCACGCTCCTCATCCAGCCAAAAATCGGCATCCGCTTGGCTGGCACGCAGTTCAGCATTGGGATAAACCGCTTCGCCCTCCTCATTGGCCAAACCACACACGTGGTCAGGATGCAGATGAGTCATCAACACCGTGTCGACATCCTCCGGCGAGTAGCCAGAAGCGCGTAGGTTACTCTCCACCTGACCTAATGAGGGGCCAAAGCAAGCAGCCGAGCCGGCATCGACCAGCACAAGGTTCTCGCCAGTGTGAATAAGAAAGGCATTGACCGCAGTTTGCATGCCACTCTCTGCATCGATAAATAGCGCATCCAAGTGGCGGAGAATCTCTTCTTGCTCCATGCCTTTTAGCAAGGAGGTATCAATAGCCGTATGGCCATCGTATAGCGCGGTTACCTCATACTCCCCAACCATCATGCGAAACCAACCTGGCGCCTGCTCCTGCTGCTGGGCGGGCAGCTCTGCCTGGGCACTGACTGCCCAGCCAGCGCTCACGGCCACTGCTAGCGCACCGCGAGACCACTGAGATAAAGATATAGACATAAGCAAAAGACTCCAGTCATAGGCTAGCGATGCTAGCAGTGTAGGCCAGCTAGGCGTTCTTGATAAACCGGGATACACTCATAAAATTATTGCCACACAGCAACAATCGCTATCAACCCAGGGAGTTAGCATGCAGCACTGGAGCCGTATCGAAGCCTTTGTTGAGGTGGTGCGTTTAGGCACGTTCTCTGCTGCGGCCCGCCACCTGAAGGTATCGACCTCGCATATCAGCCGTTTGGTCAGCCAGCTCGAAAACCAGCTGGGCGTGCAGTTGCTCTATCGTACCACCCGCCAGATCCGCTTAACCGATGCGGGCACTATCTACGTGGAACACTGCCGCCATCTATTTGATGGGCTACGCGATGCCGAGCAGGCGCTTAGCGAACTTCAGGCTACCCCCAATGGGCTGCTTAAACTTACCTCGGCCACCACCTTTGGCGAGCGTTTTATCGCACCGCTGGTTAATGACTTTCAGTGTTTGCATCCGCAGCTGGACGTTCATATGCACTTCACTAACCGACCAGTAGAACTCATTGAAGAGGGCTACGATATTGCCATTCGGATGGGCGTATTAAAGGATTCAAGCCTGATCGCCAGACGCCTATGTGACCGCCGTGAGTATATCGTCGGCTCACAGAGCTACTTCCGCCAGGCGCCGCGCCCCCACACCTTGGCGGAACTTAGTCAGCACCGCTGCCTGATTGGCTCACGGCCCAACTGGCTGTTTGAAGTCAACGGCCAACGTCGTGAAGTGCGTGTCGAGGGGTGCTGGTCGGGCAATTCCGGGCCAGCGCTGCTAGACGCGGCGCGCAAGGGGCTGGGGCTTGCGCAACTACCGGACTACTACGTTGCCCCCTACTTGGCCAGCGGCGAGCTAGTGGCCGTGCTTGAGCCCTTTCAGCATCACGATACCGCCGTTTGGGCGGTTTACCCCCGCCACCGCCACCTGTCACCCAAAATCCGCCAACTGGTCGACTACCTGGTCGCTAATATAGACACCCTGCTACCCAGCAATCCGCTTGCCTAGCACTCGATAGCATTGACCGCGAGCCCGCCCTTGGAGGTCTCTTTGTATTTGTCCTGCATATCGCGGCCGGTATCACGCATGGTTCGGATCACCTTATCCAGCGATATAAAGTGTTCGCCGTCGCCATGCAGCGCCATACGCGCCGCATTAATAGCTTTGACGGAGGCAATCGCATTGCGCTCGATACAAGGCACTTGAACGAGCCCGCCTACCGGGTCACAGGTCAACCCGAGGTTATGTTCCAAGCCGATCTCAGCTGCATTTTCCACTTGCCCCGGCGTGCCGCCCAGCACTTCGGCAAGCCCAGCGGCCGCCATAGCACAAGCGGAGCCCACTTCACCCTGGCAGCCCACTTCGGCACCGGAAATGGAGGCGTTCTTTTTGCATAAAATGCCTACGGCCCCGGCGGTAAGCAGAAAATCCACCACATCAGCTTCGCTAGCGTCGGGTTCAAACTTCAAGTAGTACGCTAATACGGCGGGCACGATGCCTGCTGCGCCGTTGGTCGGCGCAGTGACCATCCGCCGCCCGGCGGCGTTCTCTTCATTTACTGCCAACGCAAACACGTTAACCCAATCCATTACGGTAAAACTCGACACGATCAGACGCTGATTTTCCGGTGGATGAAGCAACTGCTGGTGGAGCAGTTGCGCACGGCGGCGCACATTTAATCCACCGGGCAAATGGCCTGTCGCACGCAGGCCATTCTCAATGCTATCGCTCATAGCGTGCCAGATGGTCAGCAGCTCTTCACGAATGGTCGATTCGCTACGCCAGGCTTTCTCGTTTTCTAGCATAAGCTGGCTAATACGCAGTTGATGCTGCCGGCATAGTGCGAGTAGTTCGGCTGCCGTATTGAAGGGGTAAGTCAGTTCAGTAGCATCTTCACCGACCTCGCCTTGATCTGCCTTCGCTTGATCGACATAAAAACCGCCGCCGAGGGAGTAAAACGTATTGGTCGCCACTAGCGCGTCATCACAATAGGCGCTCAGCACCATGGCATTGGGATGGAACGGCAAACAGGCCTCATCCCATTCGACATCGTTATGAGCGTCAAAAGCGATCTGTTGGCCATTGGCCAACAACAGCGGCTCGCCTTCGGCAAGTTGTTTTAACCGCGACGTAATCGTGTCTGGATCGATACTTTCTGGTGCTTCGCCCATCAGCCCCATGATGACGGCTTGATCGGTACCGTGGCCCACCCCGGTGGCGGCAAGTGACCCATGAAGCCTTACCACCAGCCGGGTAACGCGGGTATCGCCAAGCGCCAAGGCAAAATCTCGCGACGCGCGCATCGGGCCCACAGTATGGGAACTCGATGGCCCGATGCCAATTCGGAAAAGATCAAACACACTAATAGCCATGTCTATTACGCCTCACAACACTGTTATTACCTGCCTATGGGACACTTTGCAGCGCCGATGACCAAACGTCGAGTGATTAACCGCAATATCGACGTGCCAACACATAACTGTGACGATATAATGAACATTCAACCCTGCATGTTTTTATATGCACATGTCATTGCAAAATTGTGTAGTAGCTACGCTGCTTACCCACAAAGGATGTTGGTATGTCTTCCCCCCCTGCCTGGCCTATCGGATTTCGAACCATCTTAGTACGTGCGGTGCTGTACGTGCTGTTTATCGGCGCGATTACCCAAGGTGCCTATTTAGAAGCGCTCTATTTACCCTCAGTTCGGTTTTCTGAGCTGGGCTTTACCGAGTTTACCCAGACCCTGGTGCTGGCCACCTGCTGTGCAATGCTGATTTACATTCGTCATGTACTTAAAGTGTGGCCCACCGTTACACTGCTACTGCTGGCATTTGTGGCCGCCTCCTTGGTACGCGAACAGGATCACTTTTTAGATAACTATGTGGCTGAGAACACCTGGAAGGTACTCGTTGCACTGATTATTCTCCCATCGCTTTTTTGGGTGGTGAAGCAGCGCCAACGCTTTCTTGCGGAGTTCACTCATTACAGCAACACCTTCGCCTTTGGTTTGTTTACGGCAGGCGTGCTGACCACTTATATATTCTCGCGCCTGTATGGGCGGCAAGAGTTCTGGCAAGCCATTCTTGAAGACAGCTATTCAGGAACCTTTAAGAGTGTTGCTGAAGAAGTCGTCGAACTACTCGGTTATAGCCTGATTCTGATCGCCACCCTGGAATTGCTACTACTGGCTCGCCGCATTTATAAAGCCCGGCAGATACCCAATTAAGCGCGGCACACATCGTCTTCAACAATAGTCCCCATAAAAAAGCCCGCCGTTCAGAGAACGGCGGGCTTTTTGGTCTTAGCGGCGACTACTTTCTATTCACCACTTACGACTTTCTATTTACCACTCACAACTTACGACATTCACTCGTCGAGGAACGAACGCAGCGGCTCAGAGCGGCTGGGGTGACGCAGCTTACGCAGCGCTTTGGCTTCAATCTGACGAATTCGCTCACGGGTTACGTCAAACTGTTTGCCCACCTCTTCCAGCGTATGGTCGGTGTTCATATCGATACCGAAACGCATGCGTAGTACCTTCGCTTCGCGGGCGGTCAAGCCGCCTAACACGTTGCGCGTTGCTTCGATAAGACCTTCACCGGTAGCCATATCAATGGGCAGCAGCATGGTACCGTCTTCGATAAAGTCACCCAGGTGTGAATCATCATCGTCACCAATCGGCGTCTCCATGGAGATCGGCTCTTTGGCGATTTTGAGCACTTTGCGTACTTTATCTTCCGGCATTTCCAAACGCTCGCCGAGTTCTTCCGGCGTTGGCTCACGGCCCATTTCCTGCAACATCTGGCGCGAGACGCGATTGAGCTTGTTGATCGTCTCAATCATATGCACCGGAATACGGATGGTGCGCGCCTGGTCGGCAATCGAGCGGGTAATTGCCTGACGAATCCACCAGGTGGCGTAAGTCGAGAACTTATAACCACGGCGGTATTCGAACTTATCGACCGCTTTCATCAAGCCGATGTTGCCTTCCTGGATGAGATCCAAGAACTGCAAACCACGGTTGGTGTACTTCTTGGCGATCGAAATCACCAAGCGCAGGTTAGCCTCAACCATCTCTTTCTTGGCACGGCGAGCTTTCGCCTCACCAATCGAGAGCTTGCGATTCACCTCTTTAAGGTCGGCAACCGAGAGCTGCACCATATCCTCTTCGAAGGCGATCTTGCGCTGAGCACGAGCAATATCGGCGCGCAACGGCTCAAGGCGGTCTGCGTACTTGCTCTGCGCTGCCTGGAATTCATCCAGCCATGTTTTGCTCGACTCATTACCAGGAAACGACTTGATAAACGTCTTACGCGGCACCTTGGCTTTTTTCACGCACAGCTGCATGACCGCTTTCTCTTGGGCACGCACCTGCTCAACACTGATACGCACTTGACCGACCAAGCGCTCGAAGTGCTTAGGCACCAGCTTGATAGGCGAGAAAAGCACCGCCAAGCGGGCTTGCTCGGCCTTTAACTCAGCACTGCCGCGGCCATGCTTGGCAAACGCCTCTTCCACCAAGGCGTTCTGCTCGCGAATCTGCTCGAAACGTGCACGCGCCTCTTCGGGATCTGGGCCGCCCTCGCTGGCCGTAGAATCCTCGTCCTCATCGTCGCCGTCGCTCTCAACGTCGTCGTCAATCTCGGCTTCAGGCTCCGGTTCGGGCACCTCTGCTTCGGCAACGCCGGGGATACCCTCATCGGGATCGATGAAACCAGAAAACAGATCCGAAAGACGCCCCGGCGCTTCTTCATCCTGGGTAGCATCATAGGCGTCCAAAATAGACGCGACGGCACCCGGCAAATAGGCCAGAGACGACATCACTTCACGGGTACCCTCTTCGATCCGTTTGGCGATTTCGATTTCGCCTTCACGGGTCAAAAGTTCAACCGTGCCCATTTCACGCATATACATGCGTACGGGGTCAGTGGTGCGGCCTACATCGCTTTCCACGGCGGCAAGGGCCGCTACGGCCTCTTCCGCAGCGGACTCGTCCGTGGATTGATCCGACATCATCAAAGTGTCTTCATCTGGCGCTTCTTCAGCGACACTTATACCCATGTCGTTGATCATGCCAATGATGTCTTCCACTTGATCCGGGTCGGCGATATCCTCAGGTAGATGGTCGTTGACCTCGGCATAGGTCAGGTAACCCTGTTCCTTGCCTCGAGCGATCAACTCCTTCAGACGCGACTGCTGCTGCGCATTTCCAGCCATAGAAACCCTATCTCGACGAAGAAGAATGAAACACCTGGAGCGCTGAATCGATTAAACTCAACAAGCCGTACAGTATAGCGTAAAAAGCAAGAAATTTTCCAGCTCGACGTATTTGCGCGGTAATTCAGGTGTGTTAGTTTGTTCGGTTAGGCCAACGCTCGGTGGCTGACCCTATATCTGGTGCTGAAACGCTAGGAATTCAACCCCCATCGCCCAAGACACCGCCTCATTGGCGCTGAGCAAGCTCCATTACCAAGCTTGCCAAACGCTGGCGCTGCTCCTTATCCAACTTTTGCCCGGCGCGCTCCTGCGCCAGCAACGCCGTGTACTCCTCTTGAGGAGAACGCTGGCGCTGAACGTACTGCAAGTGTTCCACCAATCCCTTCAGCTCTGCTTCCCGATCTGCCTTGGGAATCAACAGCTCGCGCTTGGCGAAAGCCGCCAAGGCCTGCCCCTGCTGGCTGCCTTGAAAATGCGCCAACACCACTTGTGGGCTGCGGTAGCGCCCTGCATTGAGCAACTCAATCAGCTCGCGGCATAGCGGCGCATCGTCATCTTCCGGCAACCACTCCAAATGATCAGGGAGCGTGGCCACCAGGTTGGGCTCATGCAATAACAGCTGCACGATACGCCCAACCGGGGAGAGCGCCTGAGAACGTGAGCGCGATGAGCGGGCTGGCGCTGCCAAAACAGCGCCGTTGTTCATGGCGGATGAGGCCGATTCGGACTCCAACTGCTCTACCGGCTCCTGCGAAACATCACCTTGGGTGACGGATCGCTGCGACGCCTGGGAACGCTTTTCGAGCAGCACTTTCAACTGCTCTTGCGCCAGCCCACTACGCTTTGCCAATGACTCCAGCAGTAGCGATTTGAGCATGCCTTCAGGCACTTTGTTCAATGCTTCGAGCACCTGACTGGCAAACCGCTCGCGCCCTTCCACGGTATTCAAGTCGCGCCCTTGGGCCGCCTGTTCGAATAGAAACTCCGACAGAGGCATGGCACAGGTCACGCGATCCTGAAATGCCTGGGTGCCTTCACGGCGCACCAGGGTGTCCGGGTCATCACCTTCGGGCAGAAACAGAAAGCGCGCTTCACGGCCATCAATCATTTGCGGCAGTGCGGTTTCCAATGCCCGGCTAGCCGCCTGCCTCCCGGCACGATCACCGTCGAAACAGAACACTACGCGACTCACCAGTCGAAACAGGCGGGTCAAATGGTCTTCCGTGGTGGCGGTACCCAGCGTCGCCACAGCGTTATGAATACCGTATTGCGCCAGCGCCACCACATCCATATAGCCTTCGACCATGATCAACTGCTCAAGCTTGTTCGAGGCTTGGCGCGCCTCATACAAGCCGTAAAGCTCACGACCTTTATGGAATACGGGCGTTTCCGGCGAGTTGAGATATTTGGGCTGATCATCGCCCATCACTCGACCACCAAAGGCAATCGTACGACCGCGCAAATCGCGAATGGGGAACATTACCCGATCACGAAAACGGTCGTAGGTACGCCCGGTATCCTCACGATGAATCAGCAGGCCATACTCCACCTGCACTGGTTCACCGATACCACGCTCGCTGAGATGCTGTTTTAGCGCCTCCCAACCCGCCGGGGCATAGCCAATGCCATAGGTCTTGATCACCTCGTCCGAGAGCCCACGGCCCGACAAATAGCGTTGGGCAGGCTGGCCCTCCTGCATCTTTAATCGCTCGCGATAAAAACTGGCGGCGAGTTCGAGCAGGTTAACGCCCTCTTTGCGCTTCTTTTCACGCTGCTGGGCACGCGGGTCATCAGCGCCTTCACGCGGCACTTCAATACCCAGGCGACCGGCCAACTGCTCTACCGCCTCAGGAAACGGTAGTTTGTCGTACTCCATCAAGAAGCGTAGTGCATTACCATTAGCTCCGCAGCCAAAGCAGTGATAAAACTGCTTATCAGCACTGACGGTAAACGATGGGGTTTTCTCTTGATGGAAGGGACACAGCCCAGAGTAGTTACGGCCAGCCTTTTTAAGCTGCACGCGCTCACCAACCACCTCGACCACGTCAACGCGGCCTAACAGATCATCAATGAAACGCTGTGGAATTTGGCCTGCCATGAACTACGGGCATCCTCGCGCAAAGCGCTAACTTTCGAGACTGTTTTCAAAACCAGTTTTTTAAGACACTGCTTAAAGTCATCAGACCCATTGCCAGATCAGGTCATCATAAACAACGACGGTCTTTAGCAACGACGGTCTTGAAGGACAGCCTTGAAAAACGATAGCTTTGAAGAACAACAGTCAAAAACAAACGGCCACCTAGTGGCGGCCGCTTGGCATCCCTCTTGAGACGACCAGCTAACTGCTCTGGCCCCCTCGGGTACGGATCAATAGAGCCGTTCGAAACGCTTTTGCTCACGCTGAACTTTCTTAGCGTGGCGTTTTACGGCAGCTGCCGCTTTGCGTTTACGCTCAGCAGTCGGCTTCTCATAGTGCTCGCGGCGGCGTACTTCAGAAAGAACACCGGCTTTTTCGCAAGAACGCTTGAAGCGACGCAGGGCGACGTCAAACGGCTCGTTATCACGTACTTTTACAGAAGGCATTAAGCACTCACCTACCTTAAGGAGTCTTGAGTTCGGATAGTACGTACACTGCGATATTACATTTAGAACGCGGTGTACGACCCAGTTTTACAGCGCACAGTAGTTTAGTCGCCGTTGGCTATCTTTGCAAATGCTTACGCTGACCCAGGACGACAATGCTAGACTAGTGCTCTTGTGTTTTTCACCTTTACATCTTTTGAATAGCCTTTGAGAGGCCCTTTTTATGCGAGTTCTGGGCATTGAAACATCCTGCGACGAAACGGGTGTCGCGCTTTACGACACCTCGTCAACCGGCGGCAAGGGGCTACTTGCCGATGCGCTGTATAGCCAAATCGCCATGCATGCAGAATTTGGCGGCGTAGTGCCCGAACTCGCCTCTCGCGATCACACCCGCAAACTGCTGCCGCTGATCGAGCAAGTGCTCGGCGACGCCAAGCTAACGCGCCGCGACCTGGATGGCATCACTTACACCGCAGGCCCCGGCTTAGTCGGCGCATTAATGGTGGGTGCCAGTACCGCCCATGGCATGGCACGGGCCTTGAACATCCCCGTGCTCGGCGTACACCATATGGAAGGCCATTTACTGGCACCGATGCTGGAAGACGAGCCACCCGAGTTCCCTTTCGTGGCGCTGCTGGTCTCCGGCGGCCATACCCAGCTCGTCGAAGTTCAGGGGCTGGGTCGCTATCAACTGCTCGGCGAATCGGTGGATGACGCGGCTGGTGAAGCGTTTGATAAAGCTGCCAAGATGCTCGGACTGGCCTACCCAGGCGGCCCTCAGGTCGCCAAGCTGGCGGAACAGGGTGACCCCAAGCGCTTTCGCTTCCCGCGCCCCATGACCGACCGGCCAGGGCTAGACTTCAGTTTTTCGGGCCTAAAAACCCACACCATGACGGCCATTCGCCAGTTGGAAACAGCCGACGAATTCGACGCCCAGGCCCGCGCCGACGTTGCCCGCGCCTTTGAAGAGGCCGTTGTCGATACGCTGGTGATTAAGTGCCGTCGAGCGCTGGATCAAACCGGCTTGAAGCGCTTAGTGGTGGCGGGCGGAGTCAGCGCCAACCATCGCCTGCGCGAACGACTGCAGACTGAGTGCGAAAAACGCCAAGCCCGCGCCTACTACCCGCGCGGGCGATTCTGTACCGACAATGGCGCCATGATTGCCTATGTGGGTGCTCAACGCCTGGCAGCGGGAGAGTGCGACACTTCTGGCATGATGCAGGCGACGCCCCGCTGGCCTCTCGATCAGTTGATACCGCCTGTCTCACCCTAAGAACCACGAAACGGTGGCTCCTCACCGCGTCGCAGTCGGCGAATATTAAGCCCGTGACGTGCCAGCACCAGCAGGCTGAATCCACCCACCACCATGACGTACTCCGGCGCCAGCCAGCCGCAGGCCAGCGGCGCCACGAGAGCACTCACTAGCGACGCCAGCGCAGCTGTTTTTAATCGCCACGCTAGCAGCGCCCATATCGATGCACTCAGTAACGCCACCTGAGGCACTAATACCAACAACACACCGAAGGCACTGGCGACCGCTTTACCGCCACGAAAGCCATGCCACAGTGGAAAGCTGTGGCCTAGCAATACTGCCAATCCCACAAGCCCCTGCAGCCAGACCGGATAGCCCATCAGCTTGGCACCCAAAACAGCAGGCATGGCTTTTAAGGCGTCTAACAGCAGGGTGGCTGCCGCTAAGCGGGGGCCATATAGGCGCAGTACGTTGGAAAAGCCGGGATTAAATGAACCGTGTTGACGGGGGTCGCCCACACCCGCCAGGCGGCAAACGCTCAGCGCTGCCAGCCAACTGCCACTTAAATAACCCACCACTATCCATACCATGGCGCCATGCTCGCTTTGTGGCCCGATATACTGTCGTTTAGCCCCATCCTAACGTACAATCGCCCGCTTGTTACCGTAGGGGGAAGCTGGATGGATCGCATTTTGATTGAAGCGTTAAGCGTCGATACCGTGATTGGTGTCTACGACTGGGAGCGCTCGATTCAACAGTCGCTAAGCTTAGACTTGGTGTTAGCGACCGACATTCGCTCGGCGGCAGCCACTGACGATCTGCGCCTTACCCTGGATTACGCTGCTATCTGCCAGCGCATTCAGCAGTTTGCCGATGCCCATCAGTTCGCCCTGGTAGAGACCTTTGCCGAACGGCTCGCTGAATGCCTGCGTACAGATTTCCCCATCACTTGGCTGCGCTTAACGGTACGTAAACCGGGCGCGGTTGCCAACGCCGTTAGCGTCGGCCTGGAAATCACCCGCGGCAACCTGCCGGAGGCAACCCAGGAGATCAGCGCATGAACCTGGTGACCGTCAGCTTAGGCAGCAATATTCACCCTACTCGGCATATTCGCTGCTGCCTGGATGCGCTTGCTGATACCTTCGGCCCCCTGCAGATCTCCCGTGTGTTTGAAAGCGAGCCGGTCGGTTTCGCTGACAGCCGCAATTTCTATAACCTGGTGGTGGCGTTTCACAGCGCTTGGACACCCGGCGAACTTCAGGCGTGGGGGAAGCAGCTGGAAATAGAGCATGGCCGCCTGCCTGGTCTTGCCAAATTTAGCCCCCGCGCACTGGATATCGACTTGCTCACCGTGGGCAGCCTCTGCGGCACGATTGATGAAGTCGCCTTACCACGCAGCGAAATTACCCATAATGCGTTTGTTTTGCAGCCGCTCGCCGAGTTGCTGCCCGAGCAGCGCCACCCCCGCTGCGGCACGCCCTATGCCGCACTATGGAGCGCCTTTGAGCTTGGTAGCCAACGCCTTTGGGCGGTGGATTTCAGCTGGCGCGGCCGCTGGATCTCCCAAGCTGACGAACAGCCCCTGCTGGCGGCGGCACGCCGGTAAATTACTTGGCTAGCGCCGCCTCCACGGCCTGCCCCCGGCGCTCTCGCAAGGCCTCACCCAGCGCCGCCCCTTGATACCCCTCGGCTATCAGTGCTTGAGGGCTTACCGCCCGAGCAGCTTTCCAGGCGTTTTCAAGCGGGCCAATCAGCTCAGGTGCCAGCACCTTGACTAACGCCAGTTGCCCCTCGACCTGCTCTGGCTTACGCCAACCATCCAAACGCTCCAGCCAACGTAGCACGCCGGGGCTCTCTAATGCGTCGGAAGGCAGCGCATGGTTTATTAGCGAATGGTTTATTAAAGAATAGGTAAGCGCGGTATGGCGAGCTAATTGGGCAACGGCATTGGGCAGTTTGAGCCGTTCAGACAAGACATCGCGCTGCTCATCGCTTAGCGGCGATACCAGCTGCGCATGGCGCCAATGAGCCAATGCGAACATGTCGCTATCAGGCACCTGAGCCATCGCTGCCAACCCCTTCACTAACGCTTCGCCCGCCAATTCTGGCCACCAGACGTTGAGCGCATCGCAACGTTCAAGGGTGGTGAAATAGACCTCCGGGCTTGGCTCACCCAGCGCTTTTTCCGTTTCGACCCACACCCGCTCGGCGGCCAGGTGCTCAAGTTCGCCGCTGTGGCTCACCTTACGCATTAGTGCCTGGGTTTCAGGGGCAATGGTGAAGCCCAGTGACGCATAGCGGGCCAGAAAACGTGCGGTACGCAGCACTCGCAGCGGGTCTTCGCTAAACGCCGCGGAGATATGCCGCAACACGCGCCGTTCGATATCGCCTTGACCATTAAACGGATCGGTTAATTCGCCCTCAGTACTCTGGGCAATGGCATTAATGGTTAAATCACGCCGCAATAGATCCTCTTCCAGGCTGACATCGGGGCTGGCATGCACTTCAAACCCGCCATAGCCGTGGCCAGACTTGCGTTCGGTGCGGGCCAGGGCGTATTCCTCAGCGGTTTCGGGATGCAGAAAAACTGGAAAGTCGCGCCCCACGGGCTTAAATCCGCGCTTGCGCATGGCATCTGGCGTAGTGCCCACCACGACCCAGTCATTGTCATATACCGGCCAGCCGAGTAACTCATCGCGCACGGCGCCGCCTACCCGATACACGTTCAAGCCTGCTAAGCGGGGATCACTGTTTGTCTCTTTCACTGTCTTCACTGTCGTTTTTCCTGCTGAAGGCTAGCTACACTGGTTCGCTCGCCGCTGTCCAGATTGAGCGCGGTTAGACGTCCGCCCCACACGCAGCCCGTATCCAACGCCTCAACGGGTACCCGCGCCTGGGGGGTATTCCCCTCCAGCGCCGCCCAGTGGCCGAAGAGTAGGCGGGTGTCATCGTCACGCGGGTATTGAAACCAGGGCAGAAAGCCCTTTGGGGCACTGTCCAATCCCTCTTTGGCCGCAAAGTCCAAACGGCCCTGGGCATCAATAAAGCGCATCCGAGTCAGCACATTGACAGTCAGGCGCAGCCGATCCATGCCGTCTAAATCATCGTGCCAGCTATCCGGCTGGTTACCAAACAGTTGGGTTAAAAACTCACCGGATGCCTCACTCCCTAGCGCCATCTGCACTTCGCGCCCTAAAGATTCGGTCTGGGCTACGCTCCATTGGGGAAGCAGCCCCGCGTGGGTCATTAACGTACTGTTTTCAAACACGCTAAGCGGTTGGCTCTGCAGCCAATCCAGCAGCGCTTCGCGATCAGGCGCGCCAAGAATATCGCTCAAGGTATCGTTTTTTTTCAGCTTGCCGCCCCCGCGCGCTACGACCAGCAAATGAAAATCGTGGTTGCCCAATACGCTGCGTGCCGAGCTACCCAGTGCGCGCACTTCTCGCAGACACTCCAATGAACCAGGCCCACGATTAATCAAATCGCCCACCAGCCATAGCGTATCCCGCGCGGGGTTGAAGCTAAGCTTTTCAAGAAGGGCTACAAATTCGGCGTGACAGCCGTGCAGATCGCCGATCGCATAGGTGCTCATGCACGAGGCCTTTTTAATAAAATGAGTAGGCTAAATACTACCACTTCACCGACATCCTATGCCTGTCGCTGGTGGCTTATGTTGATGATTAGCACTGGTGAAAAGTACAAACCTGGATCACTATAAAAAGTACGCTTTGGCGCTCTTGAGCTTCTCGCTAGCTTAACCACTCAATCGAGTAGCCACCTCGCAACAACTGTTAAGGAAAACGGTACGCTTATGACAATGGATTACTCTCGACGCGGGCTATTGCGAGCGGCAACGCTGGCAGGTCTTGGCGCACTTATACTCCCCGGCACAACGCTTCTTCCAGCCGCACGAGCCACCACTCCCAAGCTTGACCCACCGCCCGCTGCGGTGACGGTTAATGGTTGGCTCCTGCGCAGCAGTGACCGCTGATGTATATCGCTTTTGAGGACATTAGCGAACACAGCCATGCAGTGGATGTCTGCATTATCGGCGCGGGTGCGGCGGGCATTTCCATGGCCGTTACCCTGGCGGAGCGGGGCCACCGCGTACTGCTCTGCGAAGGTGGCGATGCGGACTACAGCGAACGCTCCCAGGAGTGCTACCGGGGCGAAGTCGTCGGCGACCCTTATATTCCCCTTTATGGCGCTCGCCTGCGCTATTTGGGCGGGTCGACCAACCACTGGGGTGGCATCTGCCGACCACTCGATCGCTATGACTTTACCGCCAAAAGTGCTGCCAGTGAGACGGCCTGGCCTATTGGCCGGGATGCGTTATCGCCCTACTACCGCGCCGCGGCCAGCGTGCTCGACTTGGCGCCTACGCCTGCTGATCAGCCGATCACGGATTCTGGGCTCAAGCGCATCTATTTCTCACTGGGCCACCCGACGCGTCTGAAGGAGAAATATGCCACCACGCTAAGCGAATCGAACACGTTGGAGTGCTGCCTAACGGCCAACTTGGTGGCGCTGGAAAGCCAGAATGGCAAAGTCACCGGCGCTATCTTCAAAAACTACCAAGGCGATTACCGAAAGGTTCAGGCGCGCTACTTTGTGCTGGCCTGTGGCGGCATCGAAAACTCGCGCTTGCTGCTGTGGTGCAACCAACAGTTAAATGGCCAGCTTATACCTCAAGCCGACACCCTAGGGCATTACTGGATGGAGCACCCCCACGCCACGGTGGGTCAGGCGCTAATTTTTGAGCCAGCGGCACTGGGGCTGGACGAGGATTACAACGTGTTCCTCTCCCCCACCGCTCAATCCATCAGCTCACGCCAAATACTGAATTGTGGGCTGCGCTTGCACCGCATGAACGCTGAAGCCACCCAGGAACTGATTGACGAGCTCGCGGATCAGGCCCCCACGCTGGCGGGACGACTGCGTGTCTGGCAGGCCCAGGGACGGGTGATACACGGCGCGGTACTCAGAGCCGCCTGGGAGCAAGAGCCGCGCTTTGACAATCGCATAGAGTTAAGCGAAGAGCTGGATGATCTGGACGTACCCCGCAGCCGATTGGTGTGGCAGCAGTCCGAGCTGGATCGCCATACGATCCGCGAGAGCATGCTGCTATTAGGGGAGTATCTGCGCGACCACGAGGTGGGAAGGCTGCAAATGGCTGACTGGCTGGCCGATACGCCGGTACAACTGCCTACCGAGGGCGAGTTGGCTGGCCGTCACCATATGGGCGGCACGCGTATGAGTCTTAATGCCGAGGAAGGCATTGTTAACCCCGACTGCCGACTGTTTGCCCAGGATAACTTCTATGTGGCGGGTTCCAGCGTTTTTGCCAGCGCCGGGCACGCCAACCCGACGTTAACGCTAGTACAGCTGGCCCTGCGGCTTTGCGATCACCTGGAGAGCAGGCTAACCCAAACTGTCTAATGGAGCTGAAGCGGTACGGCTAACCTAAAAGGAGTAATGGCTACCTCAAAAACACGCTGAGTAGAGGTATCCAACAGCGTATAGGCACCCTCCATCACCCCCACCGGGGTTTGCAGAATGGCGCGACTGGTGTAACGAAAACTCTGGCCGGGGCCAATTAGCGGCTGTTGGCCGACGACGCCTTTGCCGCGGACTTCCTGGCAGTCGCCGCTGCCCTGGGTGATTTTCCAGTAGCGCGCCATCAGCTGAACGCTATGGGGGCTCTGATTGTGGACAGTCACGGTGTAGCTAAACACATAGCGCGACTCTCCATCGTTAGACTCATCAGCGCGATAGCTAGGGACGACGCTCACTTTGATTGCTAGGCCACTCACGTTTGGCTGCCCCGCTCACCGCTTGCCTGCTCATCGGCGGCGACACGGTTGGCAATCGCCACGTACTCCGCCACGGTCAACGTTTGCGGACGGCGGATGGGGTCAATGCCCAGATCTTCCAGGGTGTCGGCACTCACCCGCCCTTTGAAGTTATTGCGCAGCGTTTTGCGCCGCTGACCAAAGGCGAGCTTCACCAGCTCAAACAGCATCGCTGGGTCATCCGCCGTATGGGGCAGCGTTTCATGGGGGGTTAAGCGCACAATGGCGGAGTCGACTTTGGGTCGTGGCACAAAGGCTTCCGGCGGCACGATAAACAGCTGTTCGACCTGGCAGTAGTACTGAGCCATAACCGACAGACGCCCCCAATCAGCACCGCCGGGTTCTGCGGCTAAGCGTTCAACCACCTCTTTTTGCAGCATAAAGTGCATATCTTGTATGGCACTTCCTGCAGCCAGCAGATGTATTATCAGTGGTGTGGAGATGTTGTAGGGTAGGTTGCCTACCACGCGTAGCGCGGGCCCATCGCCTTTCAGCGCAGCAAAATCGAACTTCAGTGCGTCGCCTTCATGAATCACAAAATCGGGATAGTTGAAAAACTGTACCCGCAAACCGGGAATCAGATCGCGGTCGAGTTCGATCACCTCCAAGTGCCCCGCGGCTTCCAGCAACGGCTCGGTCAGCGCCCCCTGGCCTGGGCCAATTTCGACGAGGCGATCCGTCGAGCGCGGGCCAACGGCGCGAACGATCCGCGAGATAATGCCAAGGTCGCGTAAAAAATTCTGACCAAAGCGTTTACGAGCGCGGTGTTGGGGCACAGTAGACATCAAACGGTGTTCCTTGGGGTGCGGATTCAATCGGGAGTATGTAGTAGCCAGCACTGTTGCAACTGGTCGTCTGCTTGCATCAGTACCAGAGTAGGTTTCCGCGAGGGCGCTGTGAACCCGTCCTTGGGCGCTACTTTTCCCATCTGACCGCCATGGATGGCGGAAATGCCGGAATTGTCAGGAACATTTTCCGGCCCTGGAAAAAGACCCTCGCTGCAACCTACCCTGGCACCGGATTAAATTTCAGCCGCAGACAGCCGCCTTGCGGCTAAACGGCGCGCAAGGGCGATAGCGACGTTTAGGCTGCCGGGATCTGCCACGCCTTTGCCTGCCAGATCCAGCGCGGTGCCATGGTCGACCGAAGTGCGTACCAATGGCAAGCCCAGAGTAATGTTAGCGGCCTGACCAAAGCCTGCGTATTTTAACACCGCTAAACCCTGGTCGTGGTACATCGCCAGCACCGCATCGACACCAGCCAAATGCCTGGGGGTAAACAGTGTGTCGGCGGGCAAGGGGCCAAGTATATCCATTCCCTCAGCGCGCAGTGCATCAAGGGCGGGAATAATAACATCCAGCTCCTCGCGCCCCAGGTGACCATCTTCACCGGCGTGGGGATTCAAGCCACATACCGCAATACGTGGCTGGGCAATCCCAAACTGGCGCTGTAAATCAGCCGCAAGCAGTCGGCTAATACGGGTTACCCGCTCAAAGGTGATGGCGTCGGCAACATTGCGCAGCGGCAAATGGGTGGTCACCAGCGCCACACGCAGATCGCCGCCACCCTGCCAGCTTGGTGACGCAGCATGCAGCGCCGTATCGGTGGCGAGCATCATTACCACCTCATCGACGCCGCAGGCATCGCGCAACCACTCAGTGTGGCCGGTAAAGGCTGGGTGACCACCTTCGATGATGACGCCTTTATGAAGTGGCGCCGTAACCATAGCGGCCGCCTGACCTTTTTGGCAGGCATCCACCGCCAGCGCCAAGGTAGCCAGCACATAGTCAGCGTTGGCCGGATTGAGAACGCCCGGCGTGGCCGGTTGGTTCAGCGCAACCGGCCAGACCGGCAAACCATGGGGGCTACTTGGGTACTCGCCAGGCGAACACTCAATCACCGTGACACCTAGTCCCAGCGCTGCTGCACGCTGGCGCAGCATATCCGGGTCGCCAATCGCTACTGTACCCGCGGGGAGGATGCCCTGGGCCGCTAGCAACAGCATTAGCTCGGGGCCAATGCCCGCCGGCTCGCCGGTGGTCACTACTACCGGCAGCTCGCTATCGGAAGATAAAGTGCCCGCTACCATTCCCACTACCATTAGAGT
Organism: Halomonas sp. ATBC28; assembly: GCF_005937175.1. Taxonomy (NCBI): domain Bacteria; kingdom Pseudomonadati; phylum Pseudomonadota; class Gammaproteobacteria; order Oceanospirillales; family Halomonadaceae; genus Halomonas; species Halomonas sp. ATBC28. The sequence goes on from NZ_VCQL01000031.1 coordinate 25,889, forward strand.
CGAATATCAACAAAGGCCTGGGAGCGAATCTCTTGTTGCCATGTCTCTAACTCTTCGTTCGCGCGACGCTGGAAGATCGCCTGGCGCACCTGCTCACGCTGGCTCTCTTGGGTAACGTTTTGACGACGGCGCTCTTCCACCTCAATCACGTGGTAGCCAAACTGAGAGCGAACCGGCTGAGATATCTGGTTAACATCCAGGTCGCGCATCGCCTCTTCAAAGGCGGGTACGGTTTGCCCTGGGCGAACCCAGCCCAGCTCGCCGCCGTTGAGGGCAGTGCCACTGTCGTCGCTCATCTCACGCGCCACCGAAGCAAAATCCTCGCCTTGTGAAAGGCGCTGACGTACCTCTTCTGCTCGCGCGCGGGCCTGGTTTTCATCGCGATTAGGGGTCAGTGCAATCAGCACGTGGCGGGCACGGGTCTCTTCAATAAAGTTCTGCTCGCCGGACTGGCCGGGCTGCTGGTTTAGAAAGCGCTCAACGTCGCGATCGCTGACCGATACGCGGTTGCTAATTTGGCGCTGCTGCACCTGACGCATCAGCATTTCGCGGCGAATATCTTCGCGCACGCTGGCCAGCGTCATACCATCAGCTTCCACGGCATCGGCAAACTGGTCAAGCGTCATGCCATTGGATTCGGCAATCGAGCGCACTTGCCCATTGAGCTCGGTATCATCGACGCTCAAGTTGGCATCTTTCGCCATCTGCAGTTGAATCTCTTCCATTACCATGCGCTCAAGCACCTGACGCTCCAATTGGGAGCGCGGAGGGAGATTACCACCCTGGGCCTGCGCCTGCTGCTCGATTTGCGTCATGCGATCATCTAACTCGCTGCGCATAATCACATCGTTATTGACCACGGCCACGACGCTGTCCAGCACTTGGCGCTGGGTGGACTGGAAGTTCTGCGCCTGAAGGGCTAGCGGGGCCAATGCAAGGCCTGCGCCTACACACAAAGCGAGCAGGCTACCAGCCGATAGCTGTTTCATACGGCCTAGCAGGGGCTTTCTCATTTTCATAACAAACGTCTCTTTCATTAGCCATTCGATGGAAGTCATTTACAGGGCAGTCGGACGATAGCCAGGAATGGTCTGTTCAAAATAGCTATCCGCATCCTGGCCAACGCCGCCTAAGCCACGGAATACGAAGCGTAAAAATAGCCCGCGATCATTAAAGTCATCATTAATGGGTGCGGTGTCATTGTCATCTACCCATTCGCGCCACACCAACTGCAGACCGTAACAGCAGTTGTTCCACTGCACGCCTGCCAATTGCTCCAGTGAGCGTTCATTGGTTTGATCGTGCAGGTAGCGGCCAATCAAATCAATGTTGGTGCTGGCTTTCCAGGCAAATGAGAGATCCCACTCTTCGCGGTTATAGTCGCGAAAGCCGTTATCGCCCGGCAATACGCCTGGATCGAACCCTTCGATCTCCCAACGGTAGCCAAGGTTCACTACGTGCCCTTCGGGATGCCGGTAACTAACATCAACACTTGATCGTTCGGTGCGTTCCCGGTGGTCATCGTAGAGCCATTCTGCTCCGCTGCTCCAGCGATCATTAATCTGCCAGTCAAGGCGGGTAACCAGCGGCGAACGATCTCGGGTGGCCTGATAGCGGCTTTCCGGATTGACGCTTGGGTTGTCTTCCGGCCGATCCGGCAGCGTATCGGCATCGCCCTCGCTATCGATACGGCGGTCATCAAAGTAAACGCTCTGACCTACCCCAAACGAGAGCCGGTCACGACCGGAGGCATCTTCCAATAAGCGTGACTGCACGCCGTAAGAGAGCCGGTTGAGATCGCCAACGCGGTCAGTACCGGAAAAGCGCTGCGCTGACCAAAGCTGATCCCAGGAGAAAGCGCGTTCGCGGCTGTCAAAGTCGGGCAGTTCGCTCTGATCGGTGCGCGGCACATAGGCGTAGTTCAAACGCGGCTCTAGGGTTTGGCGGTAGTCCCGCCCACCCAGTGCAAGCTCACGTTCAAAGACGAGCCCACTGTCGATGGAGGTCAGCACAACACTGCGGCTGGGTGAGTCGCTACGCTGTGTATCGCGCTCGCCGTAATCCAGCTCGTAAGCAGTGTTCCATAGCTCGGTACGCGGCTCCAGGTAGCCCCAAGGGCGCTCGAAACGCCAGCCAACCGCAGGCATTAGGTGCAAACGGCTACCGGTGGCCGCTTCGCGCTCCGGCACGCGGCGCTCATCCACGTCGCGCCAAAAATAGGTCGCGTTTGATCGCCACTGGGTATATAGCCCGTTGTCGAACTGCCAGTTGGCATTCGCGCTCAGGCTCGGCAGTTGATAAAAAGGTTTATCGCTATCGCTAAGCGGGTCTTCCAAGCGCTGGAAACCCTGGGCGCGGGCATCCAACTGCCAGCGCTGGCCGCGGTAATCGACCTGGGCCAAACGCTCCATACTGGCGCGCTCGCTCTCGCCAAACTCACCGCCGAAGTCATCGAAATAGCGACCGTCGCTGGCGGCCCCGTAGCGCAGCCGATAATTACTGCGCTCATTTACCCGCCCCGCATGGCGGGCATCCACATACCAGCGATCATCACCCTCAAAGCGATTTTCTCCGCCGCCAGAGCCACCGTTATCACTGTTTAAATAGCCGCCTTCAACGATGCCCGAGCTCTCCTCAAACAGGTAGCGGTATTCACCGTTCATCAACAGCCCGCGGTCACTCATCCAGCGCGGCGTGATCGTCGCATCGTGGTTTGCGGCAATATTCCAATAAAACGGCTGGGCGTAGTCAAAACCGTCCGTTGAAAAGCCAATCGACGGAGACAGCAAGCCTGTATGGCGGCGATCGTCGATGGGAAAGCGCAGCCATGGCCAGTAAAATACCGGCACATCTTTCACTTCCAGGCGCGCATGACGCGCTGTGCCAAAGCCTTCGGCTTGGTTCAAACGAATATCGCTGCTGACCAGTTGCCAGCTATTGGCGCCTGGATCACAGGTGGTGAAGCTTGCGTCTTGCAGGCGGTACTCGCCCTCCCCGGTCTGCTCTAGCTGACTAGCCTGACCGCGCAGATGCTGCTCGTAGAGCACATAGTGGCTGTCACCCAGGGTGGCCCGATCTTCGTTTAGCCGGAGCATCGCCTGTTCGCCACGCACCAAAGCGCGCCCATCGCGGATGGCGATATTACCTTCTGCGTCGACCTGCTGACGGTCAGCGGGTAAAAAGATACGCTCCGCTTCCACTTCTTCATTGCCGCGGCGCAGTACCACATCACCGCGTAGCAATGCTTCGCCATCGGCAGCGTAATCGACTTCCCGGGCCTCCAACGAGACGGTTTCCGGGTTATCTTCCGCTGGCAAGCGGTAGCTGGGCATTACATAGCGGCCCCGGCACAGTTGGTTAGCCGCTTCCTCTTCCCCCCAGGGTTGCCAATCCAACGCTTCAGCGGACATGGTTTGACCCTGAGCCACCGCTGTAAACGAGGCGCCAGCAAGCAAACTGCCCATCAGCGTATGCGCAACCGGCAACGTGCGCGAAAATCGCTTGCCCATGTTCGTTATCCTTGGCATCCAGAATCGGTATTATACAGCCCGCATGATGCCCGACCAGCAAGGAGCTTGCATGTCCTCATATCGGATTAACGCCCTCACCATGTGGGCCGCCCAACAAAACGGTCTCTCTGAGACCGATATTTCGCTTTCATCCGCCGTGGGCGATGCGAGTTTTCGGCGCTATTTTCGCCTAACACTACCCGACGGCACCACCCAGGTGGTCATGGATGCCCCGCCTGAGCAAGAGGACTCCCAGCCGTTTGTAACCATTGCCAAGCGCTGGCGAAGCGCCGGACTGCCGGTACCCAAGGTGCACGCCACCAACCTGGCGGACGGCTTTCTGCTGCTTGAAGACTTGGGTAACACCCCCCTACAGTGTTTGTTTAGCGACGACGCTAGCATACAGGCTTACCATCAGCAGGCTCTCACGCTGATCGCCGAGCTGCAAAATCGCGCAGGCCCTGACTCGCTGCCCGTGTATGATACGGCGTTGTTGGGCCGCGAACTCGACCTGTTTCCCGAGTGGTGTCTCAGCGCTTGGTTAACGCTGCCATCGCCAGAGAGCTGGCACGTTGTTCGTGAGCAGCTTATCCAGCATGCCTTAGCGCAGCCGGTAGTGACTGTGCACCGTGATTTTGATGCCATGAACCTGATGCTGCACGATCAGCGTCTGTTTATGATCGACTTTCAGGACGCCGTGGCTGGCCCGCTCAGCTACGATGTGATCTCGCTGTTACGGGGGCGATACTGCCGCTTTAGCAATGAGCAGTTCGCTGGCTTTGTCGAGGCTTTTTATCACCAGGCCCGCCATGATGGTCGACTGCCCAGCAGTGTCGATTTTGCCACTTTTCTGCTCCAGTGCCACGCGATGGCTGCCCAGCGCTCACTAAAAGTGCTGGGGATTTTCTGCCGCTTAACCCTGCGCGATCAAAAAAGTGGCTATCTCGAGCGCTTACCCCACTTTCTGGATCATCTGGAAGATAGCTTTTCGTTTCTGACCGAGCAGGCTGAGTTCGCTGAGTGGCTCCAACTCACCTTAAGACCTGCCATTATGAAACGACTAGCGGAAATACCGTCATGAAAGCGATGATTTTAGCCGCAGGCCTAGGCAAGCGAATGCGTCCGCTCACCGACCACTGCCCCAAGCCGCTGCTGCCCGTGGCGGGCAAGCCGCTAATCGTGCACCACCTGGCGCGTCTTCGCCAGGCAGGTATTCATGAGGTCGTCATCAATGTCAGCTACCGTGCAGAGCAGATTATCGCAGCGCTCGGCGATGGTGACGCCTATGGACTGCACATTCACTGGAGTCGCGAAACCGAACCGTTGGAAACCGGAGGCGGTATTCAGCAAGCGCTGCCGATGCTTGGCGAGGCGCCGTTTCTGTTGATTAACGGCGATGTTTGGTGCGCAGCGCTCCCCACCCAGCACGCGCTGCAAGGCAATGATCTGGCTCACCTGATGCTGGTGGAAAACCCTTCTCATCACGCCAGTGGGGATTTTGGACTAGCAGGAGGGCGCGTGAATCAAACCAGCACTGAGCGTTTGACCTACTCAGGTATCAGCGTGATTCACCCAGGGCTGCTCGCCGGACAACCCCAGGGCGCCTTTGCCTTGGCGCCACTGCTGAGAACTGCTATCGATAACAACCGGGTAAGCGGCGAGCACTATAAAGGGCATTGGGTCGACGTTGGAACCCCTGAACGACTGTCGGCGCTGGAACGCCAGCTACAGAGCGAAAGGGGTTAGCCTATGCATCCGCACCACTTACGTGAGGCAATCGCCAACACTCCACGGGTAGCGGTCTACGGCACGCTCAAGCAAGGTTTCAACAATGCCCACTGGCTAAACGGAGCCACTCTGCTCGGGAGCGACGTTACTAAAGCGCTCACGCTTTACGATATTGGCCCCTACCCCGGTGCCAAATGGCAGCGGTCAAAAGGGGTGACGATTGAAGTCTATCAGATCAGTATTGACCATCTGGCCCAGCTAGACTGGTTAGAGGACTACCGCATCGATGCGCCGTCAGAGGGTGAGTATGACCGCCAGCAGATAACCACCTGTTTTGGTCTCGCCTGGGTGTATCTTTACAATCCGAGTGTGACAGGTAAAACAGCTATTTATGAGAGTGGCTGGCGCATGCCGAACATTAGCAATGTTCAACAGCGGCGCTGAGAAGAGGCGCGCAGGCCAAGAAATGTTATGCTGCGCGACTTACCTTTCGTCGCCTAGATGAGGAGAGCAACGTGAAAGCACGGGTAAAATGGACAGAAGGCCGCCAATTCGTGGCGGAATCCGGTAGCGGGCACAGCGTTGTGATCGACGGCCCGCCCGACCACGGTGGTCGCAACACAGGGCCTCGCCCAATGGAAATGCTGCTAATGGGCATGGGCAGTTGCACCGCTTTTGATATCTTGAATATTCTTGATAAAGCGCGTGCCAATGTGACCGACTGCGTTGCTGAGCTAGACGCCGAACGCGCCGATGAAGTGCCCGCCGTTTTTACCAAGATCCACGTCCATTTCGTGGTGACCGGTCGCGCGCTGAAAGAGAAGCAGGTGGCCCGCGCGGTTGAGCTCTCCGCTGAAAAATACTGCAGTGCCTCGATCATGCTCGTTAACGGCGGCGTTGAGATCACCCATTCCTTTGAGATTATGGAGGAGGCTCGGACGTGACAGACAATCTCCGACTCCACGGGTTTAACAACCTGACTAGCTCGCTGAGCTTCAACATTTACGATATCTGTTATGCCAAAACCGAAGAGCAGACGGCGGCTTACATCGACTATATCGATGAGCTGTATAACGCCGAACGTTTGACGCAGATTCTTAAAGACGTCACCAATATCATCGGCGCCCATGTGCTCAATATCGCCCGCCAGGACTACGAGCCCCACGGCGCGAGCGTGACGATTTTGATCGCCGAACATGAGCTTGATGAGGCGGCGCCTGAGCAAATTGAGCCAGGTCCCGGCCCGCTACCGGAGACGGTGGTTGGCCACCTGGATAAAAGCCACGTGACGGTGCACAGCTACCCCGAGTCGCACCCCGACAACGGTATTAGCACCTTCCGCCTGGATATTGATGTCTCCACCTGTGGTCATATCAGCCCATTAAAAGCGCTGAACTACCTGATCCACAGCTTCGACTCCGATATCGTCACCATGGATTACCGGGTGCGTGGCTTTACTCGCGATGTGGATGGCAAAAAACTGTTTATCGATCACGGTATTACTTCCATTCAAGACTACCTCGCTGAAGACACCAAGAATGCGTATCAGATGATGGACGTCAACGTGTATCAGGAGAACATGTTCCACACCAAGATGCTGCTCAAAGACTTCGAACTGGATAACTACCTGTTCGGCACGTCGCGTCGCGATATTACCTTTGAAGAAGCCCGGGATATCGAGGGCCGTTTGCGTAAAGAGATGCTGGAAATTTTCTACTCCCGCAATCTGGATTAAGCCCCCAAACTGGACTCAACGCAGCACCGGAACACCAAAAAGCCAGCGAACGCTGGCTTTTTTTCATATCAACTAAATATACTAGCTTATATGTCATTGCGAGGAGCCTGCGACGAAGCAATCTCTACCCGCGGTGGCACTCAAGTCGAGATCGCCGCGCTTCGCTCGCGATGACAGGAAGGGCATTAGGAGCCTGGCTTATCTGTCATTGCGAGGAGCCTGCGACGAAGCAATCTCTACCTACGGTGGGCACTCAAGCCGA
>NZ_VCQL01000032.1:0-33111 GCF_005937175.1 Halomonas sp. ATBC28
ATGACCCAGCCAAAAGGCGCGGGTAGGGTTGAGTTCACAGGTCATGGTGATCTCCAAAACCAACAAGAGATCATTAGTGTGAAGAGGCGTAATTAGCTTGAGTAGATGGGTTTGGTGGCTCGCTTACAGCAGGTCAGCGAGGCTTAACGCCTGGGAAGCGGCGTAGTCACTTAACGGCATGTTCTGCGCTGAGGCACAGTAAAGATGACCCAGCCAAAAGGCGCGGGTAGGGTTGAGTTCACAGGTCATGGTGATCTCCAAAACCAACAAGAGATCATTAGTGTGAAGAGGCGTAATTAGCTTGAGTAGATGGGTTTGGTGGCTCGCTTACATTCTGTCGCCACTCACTTTAACGATCGCATTCCAGCTTGCGTTAAAGATGGCAGCGAGCAGTACAATCATTGTTATTTCTAGACTCATATCATCGTATCCTTGAGCTGTAGGATGCCACGTTAAGAAAAACTAGTTTTCCCAGCATAGTCCAAATTACGATGCACGTAGGTGGCTGCACTCGCCGGTATGCCCGGCAGCCCATAGCAGTGGTCGCCGTGCACGTGAGTGATAAAGATGGCTTTCAATGAATGAAACGACAGCTTTGTGTGCAACACCTGATGCTGGGTGCCCTCACCGCAATCGATCAGGTACCAGTCTTTGCCTTTGCTCTCGCGCAAAGCGACGCCGGAGACGTTTCTTATTTTAGTGGGTACACCAGCGGAGGTGCCGAGGAAGAGTAAGTTCATAGCTTATTTTGATCTCTTATGTACTTGCTTTGGAAGCAAGACAGTAGTCTCCCAGTTAGCTATGTGTAAAAAAACTGCCTTGAGATAGGTGTTAGAAATATATTAATGCAGCAGAAATCTATCGACATCGGCATTAGCACATTTATTACCAAAATAAACAACTAATAATGTAGCAAGCATGAAGACTATTTCATCGGCAGCCCTCAAGCTATACAAAACTAACATTGCTGATTACTACCATACACCCCTAAACCAACTAACAACAAAACCAAAGGCAATAATTATTAAAACCAATACAGCATAGAGAATCAAAACAATAATACCCAATGACTTAAACGGCTTACCTTCTATATCAAAAAAAGACATCAGCTTCCCTTTGCCACTATCAAATGAAAGACTAATCTTCATCAACACATAAGAAATAGTGTGCAACCAAAGCCAAATTGATGTTAACAAACTAGAATAGAAGGCAATCCCTTCTGGAAATGCGTAAACAACTTCAGTCTCCCATCCTCCTTTTATCAAAATAGTTCCATCAGATTGCCTTTGGAGCATATCAGATGTTAAATCATTTAATGTATTAAGCAATATCGGCAGCTGATCGAGGTTAACCCAAACTAACAACGATGTGTCAAAGCCAAGCCATACAGGGTTTACAATGAAGTACTTTGCAAACGAGAAGCCAATATAAAAAATCAAGATAGAAAAAAACAAATCAAAAGCCAACACAAAAAAAAGCTTTATAATACCATTTGGCTTGGATTTCTTCACTATTAACCTTGTAAGACTTACTGAGATAAAATCTAAAATCACTACAGACAAAAGTAGCAATAAACCATATTCCAAAATCAAATTATAAATTCCCTCTTCAGAGAACCACGACCTATATTTTGGAAATATAAAAATGCATACTAGTGTTATAACAACCATCCAGCCAAGGCTTAATGCAAGCGATCTCAAAAATGACTTTAGGCTTATAATTTTTTCACCAAAATATACATCAGAGGCTAATGTAAATGTAAGAAAAGAGTGGCGAAAGGTAGACGTAGATTTGTAATTTTTGACTATATTTTTAATTTTTTTCTTACTTTCTGAATTTACTGCATCATCTGCAAGACTTGCAACATTATAAACAAATACCGACAGCCCACCAAGACCTGCAATTAAAAGCCAGCTAAACGCAATAAAGCTCAATTTCATATCTCCTGCTAAGACTTTACATAGTTACTTTTCATTTAACAACCTAAAAAACTGACTGAATAAAACAGTCACTCTTTTAGAAAAACCACAACAAAAGAAAGACTTATAAACTAAAATCAATTTACTTTATACTCCTATCTAGCTCAGCAAAAAATCTTGCAACACTTCCAAAATTTACTTCATCACCAATCCATAAATCACATAATTTTGTAAATAGGTCATCGTATGATAAAGCTAGCGATTTAGCCATTTCCACAAAATAGTCATGATGATCTAAGCCTGCACAAATTTCCTTTGCCATTGCTACATCCTCTACTGACTTACCTATATGACTTGCCAAATGAGTTAATTCTTCTCTTCTCAAATATGAAATTATAAGTTCTTCAGGTGACAAAGAAGATGGTAAAAAAACGTAATTCTCAAATCCTTGCAGATCTTTTGCCAATCTTTCTCTACAATCTCCATCAAACACTGCTAAGAATGAAAATTCTGTCATAGTGCTAGGATAACGTTTCAAGTCTAATAAAACATCACCTTCTGAACCTGAACAATGATAAAGAAAACTATCTAAAACAAATATAGGCGAAACTTTAATAAGCGACTTAGCAAATAAATAAGCTGCGTGATCTTCGTAAAACAGAAGTCCTTTTTTAGGAGCCATAAGCCCAAGAATATCCATGCGTTCAAAGTGTGAAGCCGCGTTGAAAAACTTTGTTTGTTGTAAAATACGACACATTATGTGTATATGAGATCGTGGAATCTTTCTTAATATATGCTCTGAGTGGGTAGATATTAAACATGCTGTCCCTTCCGTTGCTAATGTCATTGCAAGCACATCACACAACCGATTTTGAATTAGAGGAGGAAGGAAGCTTTCTGGCTCTTCTATAATTAACAAACAGTTGCTTTTTGACTTCCTAATATAATCAATGATCCAAAAATAATATAATAGTGACAGTTCGCCAAGCCCCATGTTCCTACTATCATACTTAACCCCCTCCCTGTCGACCGTAAAGAAAGGAAGCACTGGAAAAGAGTCGTATTCATCTTCAATGTTTATAATTTCAATAGATGAGTATTCTGTATTGGTTATAAAACTTGCAAGCTTTAGCTCATCTTCAGATAATGGAACAGAACTTAAAGCTTCTAATAGCTCATTAAAATTATCTTGTTGATTGAATAGATTCTGGATCTCTGGAATAAGCGAGCAAGGGTCAAACAGTAAACATAAAATATCTTGTTCAATTTCATTGTCTTCGAAAGGAACCAGATTTAGTGAAAAATCTTCTCCTGAAATAGTCAAATCGAGCTCAATTTTACTTTTATCTAAAAGATTTGAGAATTTCTTTCTATTGCTTGAATCACACATTAACGAATTATAAATAGCTCGTATAAAACTACTTTTACCAACTCCATTTTTTCCAACAATAGCATTTACGCCAGGCTTTAGTTTTAAGCTGGCATTCCCAAAAATCTCACCTTCGCTAAACACCATGTCTTTAACTACTAAAGAGTAGTCTCTCTTAAAAGCAGTTCGCCAATGATCATTCATCTTAGCTTGGCGTAAATTAATCATAATTTCTGACCCCACGAAAGACTATCCGCAATCTCCTCAAGGCTTTTCTCGGTTATAGATGAAGGAGCAATTGTCGCCAAATAATGCATAGAGTCATACACAGCCAATGTTTTAGAATTTTGATCTTTTACTTCCGGAAAATAAGATACAAACAACAGCCATAAACACATATCTCTTAAAACTACTGAAGAAGTATCTGCTACTCGCGAACCACTCCTATCCTGATATATAGCTATGACTTTATTTACCAACCCTTTATTTATCCCTTTAGGCAAATAACTTATACCAACTGAACTATTAATTTCTTTTCTTACAACTTCAAAGGTCAAGAAAAATTCTTTAAGCGCTTCTTCAGACTTAAACAACCTACGATATGAGCAAATGAATATTAGCCAGCTTAACGTAGAGGCCTTATTCAACTTAACTGACCTATCAGTATAAATCAAACAATTGTAAAACGTTAAAAGAACGTCTTCGGCCTCAACAATATAATTACTGGAGAACCCATCACTATCTCTATATCGAGACGTAACAGTATTAGCAGTTATTTTTCTTTTTAGTGTGCCAAGTTCGAGAGTAAGTAAAAATTTTGATATTACATCATCATAAGCCATCCTCGAATTAGAAAAGCCCAATGTCTCACGACTGTAACCTAACTCTATCATAACTTCCGACAAGTCTTTTACCTGCTGACGAGCTTCACCAAAATATGCATTTCTTTGTTCAGCTGACGTTAAATTTGTCGGTTGATTTAAACGATAAAACAACTCACCAGGCTCGCCGGGCTTATAGTCAGATATTGTTAACAGTCTAATTGTAAAATCTTCAATTTTTCCCGAGATATTTTTTGGAAGATCAGCCCATGATAGTCCATCCAACTCCATAATATATGGTTCAACTGGATCTAAATTACCATTGATGGAAAACTCACCCTCTAAAAAGTCGCGTATAGCAGCTAATCGTTGCTGACCATCTAACACTTCTTGCTTTTCACTATTTGGAACTTTTATTACATGGATAGGTGGAATATGCCAACCACGCAAAATACTATCAATTAAGCGTTGTTTTTTAGGTCTCCCCCAGACTTCACCACGTTGAAAGTTTGGTTGTAAATCAAGCCTTTTTTGCTTTATTTTTCTATACAAAGTGGCAATATCTGGGTCAGAAGGTGTTAAATGCATTCTTTTTCCTAATATCGAAGAGCACTTATTAACTATACATTAGCTCTTAGGTTAACCACATTTCCTGAAGAAATGTAGCCGATCATTCATTAAGGTTATATCCCATCTGATTGACTTTACTCCATTAACTATCTTTTTAGCAAAAGTAAATTCGGAGATACGCTTCAATTTCGTCTCCCGAAAATTTTGCTATATCTATCCTCACGCAAGCACAGTAGATACGATCTCCCCACCAAACCACTGCTGCTTGAGCCCCCGCTGCTTTTCCAACAAAAGCACTAGATAGTCACGCAATGGATGAACGGATGGCAGCGCAGCAAGGTGCTTACGCAGCCGCCGTTGGTAAGGAAACTGCTCAGCAGGCACGTGCAGCGGCGTGGCGTTTTGGGTGAGCCATTCGATGTTGGGCAGGAGCAAGTGAGTGGCACCGCTATCGAGCGCTAGCGTAACGCCTTTAACATCAAAGTCACCAGCGTAGATATGCGGTCGTCGGGTTTTACTCCAAGCGTTGAGCAATTGCGCAAAACCACCACCGTAGTGGCTGTCGCCGCGGTAAACGACCAGCGGGTTTGTGTACCCACTTAGCGAGGGTAGTTCCGGCGAAAACTCATAGAAGCTGTCCAGGTTTTCGACCTGAACCAGGGCGCTAAACGCGCTCAGTTTTAATCCCAGTATATCCACATCACGAATAGCGCGAGGCTCGTTGGCAAGCCCGGTTGTTGGCTGGGGCGGAAAACTGACGAGTACCCGCCGCGCTCGGGGGCTTTCGCGGTTTGATTTATCCTCTTCTACTCCCTCTTTCGCCTGGGCGCTGCTGCTCAAGCCGCTGAGTGAGCGGCCTAGCGGTGCTAGGCGGGCGCTTTCGAGTACGTCGTTGATCTGCGCCAGCAAGGCGGCGTCAAAACGCAGTGCTTTACTGTTGATGCGCGAGGCCAAGTCGATGTCGTGCTGGTGGCACCAGGCCACCACGTCGTCTACCCACTGGCGGCGGGGCTTCTCCACCGCGGGCTGGCGGAGAAGTTCGCGGGCGACGCCGTTAAGGCCATTGCGTGCGCGGCTGGGTAGGTTCATACGGCCAGCTGCAGTTCAACGTCGTGGATCAGGCGCAGGTGATTGAATTGACTGGCCTGACTTTCCTGCTGTTTGAGTCGAAACGCCTTCTGATCGCTGCGTGGTAGGCCCTGGTATTCGGAAATCACCTGGAAGAGCCAGATCTCATCCGGCCACTCCAGCGGGCTTTCGTGCAGGTACTCAAGGGCGCTGACCGGCTCCGCCTGGGGCTGGTCGATCACGCTCAAATAGAAGTGTTCTACATCCTGCTTGAGCGCCTGCTGGCGGGCGGCGGCGAGGCTGCTCTCTTGCGCTTGGGCAGGGGCCGCGGCTTCAACCGTTTGCGTGGTATGGCGCGGCTGGGGTAGTTGGTGCAGCAGCTCGGCGAGCAACCGGCTATCCAGGTTGCGATCCAGCGCCGGGGCGGCCGCCGCACTTAGCGGGGCGGCTTGATTGACCAGCCCTGGCACCTCGCTGCGCCGTGCATAGTTGCCTGGCACAAAGCCGGGGTGTTCGCGCATAAAGGCGGCCATGCCGCTGATTAGGCGGCTGCGCGCCTGCTGTTTGCGAAAGCGCGCCATCAGTTCGATCAAGCGCCGCTGCACTTCGCGCAGGCTGGTGTAGTGGTGGCTCAACTGCTGCTGCAGCTGGCTGATCAACAGTTTGCGCAGGCCGCCGTCGCTGCCCACCAGTTCGATCAGCTCGTCGAAGTCAATCAGCGCCAGGCCATCCAGCAGCCTCGCGATCTGCTTTTGGGCGCGGTCATTTTCGCGGATTTTGTCGTTGAGCTGACTGACAAAGCCGAAATCGCTATTCAGCCGCTGCCATAAGCTGTCGATGGCATCGGCGAAGCGTCCGTTCAGGTCGTCGACCTCTTGGCGCAGGCGCATCAACTGCTGCTCCAGCCGCCAGTGCTCGCCGCGGCTACGCGCCTCCCGGTAGCTGTGTACCAGGGCGCGAATCAGCTCCAGGGTTTCCGCTACGTCGGCGTTCACATGGCGGCGGGTCTCGTCGGCGAGCATCTCGGCGATCAGTTCACGCACTTTGGGCGCCAGCTTCACGCCGCTCTGCTCATCCGGCCGCCATAGAATGCGCGCCGCCAGCAGCTTACGCAGCGCGCTATCGCTGAGCGATTCCAGCGGCACTTCATCGCGGGTGTAGGCCTGCATCAGTGTATCGGCGTGCTTGCCCAGCAGCGCCAGCCGCTCGCTGCCGGTTTTGAGCAGGCGGCTTTCCAGGGCGTGTTCTCCGCTCGAAATCACAACAAGGCCTCCTGGGAACCGGAGCCCTCCTCGCTGCCCTCTTCGATAGGCAGGTTCTCTTCATCGCGAATAAAGCGCACCAGATCCACCAGGTAGTCGATCTTGCCGGTGACCACGAATACCTGCCGCTCTGAATGGGGCTGGAGAAGGTAGCCGTGCTCTTTCAAGCGCTTGAAGACCTGCTTTACCTGGGCATCGAGCTGGTCACTTTGCGAGCCAAAAAAGCTGTCGGTGGCCAGGCGCTCCAGGCGTTCGCGCAGGCTTTGGTTATCTTCGCACTTGGCGCTGAACTCGGCCGGTTTGAGCACGTCGCCGGGGGCAGCCAGAGTATCGCGGCCCAGGGCTTCTTGAACCAGTTGCAGCCACTCCAGCAACGGCAGCAGGCTATTGAGCGTATCGCCGAGCTGGCGGGAGAGCTGATCCCGGGCGTTATCATTGAGCTGACGCCAGGCCAGAAAATAGACGCTGCCATCCTCATTGCTGGCCAGCCGCCGGTTAAGCGGCCGCAGGTAGGTATCGATCTCCTCCCGGGTCTCTTCATTGGTGAGGTGACGATAGCCACTCTCATCGCTGATCGGGCAGACAAACTCCCCAGCCAGCAGGCGCTCTAGCAGTGGGCCATGTTCGATCATACCGTCACCTCCTGCTGACGCTCCTGGAGCCGTTCGGCCAGGCGGCTTAGCCGTGGCTCGATGCGTTTTAACACCCGTTTGTTGGGGTTGGCCTCATCGCGGTCGATCAGATAGCGGTTGGCGAACAGCAGCAGCACATCGGACTCGGGGTTGGGGAAGGCGCCGACAATATGAATACGGTTGCTGTCGCAGGCGTCGAACAGTTTTTCGACGTTGTGGTACGCCAGGGTGCCGATCTCATCGATGGGCCAGTGGATGGCGATTTCCGCACCGCCGCGCAGCAGGCGGGTAAAAGCGAGCAGGAACTTGCACAGAATCAGGTACGCCATGCCGTGGCTGGAGGACTCCAGCAGTTGGCGGTCGTTTTTGATCACCAGATCGGTGCCGCCTTCGTTCAGGTGCAGCTCCAGGCGCAGCAGGCTTTCAAAGCTGTACTGCTGGTCGCTGCGCAGCAAGTCGACCACGTCTGCCAGAGCGTTGAGGTAGTCGTCGCTGGGTAGCGTCTGGCCGGATTCGCGCCACTCCTTGTAGCGCTGGGCGAACAGCTTCAGCGGCTCCCAAAAGCCCAGTTCATCGATGGTGGACTGGATGCGCACTTCGGCCTTGGTGATGCCTTCCAGGCGCAGGTCATCGGCGACCTCTTCAGAAAGCCTGCGGCTTTGAGCGCTGATGCGCCGGTTCAAATCGCGGAACACGGTGAAGAACTTATCCAGGTCGTCGCTTAGGTTGCGCCCTTCCTGAATCAGCTGCTGCTGTTGATCTTCGAGCAGTTTGAGCATGTCGCGCAGTAGCGGCAGCTGTAGGCGCGGGTTATCGCTCTGCAGTTTGCTGCGTTCGCTCTCCAGCGCTTCGGCAAAGCCGCTGCTGGCGTCCTTGATCAGTTGGCTTTCGACTTCCAGGCAGCCACGGCGCAGCTGTTCGATAAGCTGGTGGCGATTGCCCAGCGCCTGGCGGGCGCGCTCGATACGCTCGTCCACATCGCCCAGTGGCGTACCGGGCGCCTGGCCATCGGGTTCAATGGCCAAGGTTTCCAGCTGGGTGAGTAGCGGCTTCAAGGCTTCCAGGCAGGCGTATTCGCTCTCCCGCTGGGTTTTCAGCGTGCTGACCGTGCTTTGGTGGGTTTTGCGCGCGGCCTGGAAGTCGTTTTTCAGGTGCTCTTTATCGCGCTGCAGCTGCTGTTCGGCCTGCTCCAGCTCTGCCTCCTGGGCGACCAGCTGCGGCTTGTGCTGCCCCCACTCGACGCGCATAAAGCGGGTGTATTCGGTGAGTTCATCCTGGCGGGCGGCGGTGACGCGGATGCGTTCATCCTGGCTTGCCAGCCGCTCCTTGGTATCTTTTAGCTTGGCGGGGTCGACGCCCTGCTCGGCCAGCTCCTGGCTAAAGGCCTCTTCCAGTTCCGCGCGCTGGCGTTTGTGTTCGGCATTGGCATCGCTCAACTGCTGCTTATACTGGCGCAGCTGGGCATCCAGGCTATCCACCTGGCTCTGGCCGTCGGCTTTTAGCTCTAACAACTGGCTTTGATGGGTCTCGCTGAGGGCGGCGAGCGCCTGCTGCTTCTCTTCGCGCAGCTCCTTTTGCGCCTGCTCCTGGCTGGCTAACGCGGTTTGATGGGCCGCACGGCGCTCCTGCTGGCGCTTGGTGTGGCGCTCCTGCTGCTGGCGGCGGGCCTCTATCGCAAACTCGACTTCCTGCTCGGCGCGCTTGTGGGCCATGCGGCCCTGATCCTGGGCTTCATCGGCCTGCTGCACCCGCTCGTTATGCTGTTTGAGCGCTTTCTCGGCGGCCTGGCTCTCTGACTGCACCCGGCGTTTGGCGCTATCGGCTTCTTCGATGGCGGCCAGCAGGCTGGCTTCATCCTGGGCGTAATCGGGCAGGGCAATGGCGGAGAGATCCAGCGCCAGCCCAAACAGGTCATCGCTCGCGCCTTCCGCCAGCTGCGGGGCAAGATCACGCCGCTCCAGCAGCTCCGGGGCAATCACCTTGCCCAGCTGCTGCTCCCAGCCGGGGCGGTGGTAGCGCAGGAAGTGGCGCAGGCTGCCCTGCTCCGGGTCGCGCTGCTGATAGAGTGCAAAGCAGCGCTGCTCGGCGCGCTCTAACTGCTGGCGAAGTTGCACCAACTGCTGTTCGGCACTGTCACGTTCGCGTTTGCGGCTTTCAAACTCCCGGCGCAGGCCATCCAGGGTGGCGGCCGATGCGTTGCGCTCCTGCTGGGCCTGATCCAGGCGCGCCTGGGCAAGCTCCGCTTCGGATGCCTCTTCGGCGGTTTGGGTCGAGAGCGAGAGCTGGGCTTTTAGTTCAGCTAGCTGCTCAACGCCGAGCTCCAGCTGCGCCTGGTACTCGCCCTCCAGGCGTTGGCGCTCCTGCTGGTAACGTTCGTTAAGCTGCTGTTCGGACTCCCACTGCTGCTCCCGGCGCAGGGCTTTCTCTTCGACCAGGGCGTCGATCAGCTCCTGGGATTCACGGGTCTGTCGGGCCAGTGCCTCGGAAAGTTCGCGCAACCGACCGTCCAGGCGCGCCTGACTCTCTTTTACCGCGTCCTGCATCACGTTCAGGTGGGCACGCAGTTGGTCGCGCTGTTCCCGCCACTGGGGCAGCGCGTTGATGTCGCGCTCCAGGGCGGGCATGTCCGCATCGGCGTATTGCTCGTACTGGGTTTGCAGATCGTTGAGGCGGCGCTGGGTCTGCTGCAGATCGCTGACCACTTCGCTGTGGCGGTCGTTCAGCTTATCCCGCGCTTCAGCGTAGTCGCTTTCCCGCTGCTGGAATTCGCGCTGGTGGCGGGCAAGCTCGGCATCCACATCGGCCATGCGGCGCTCTGCTTGCTGGCGGTCGTCTTCTAGCTGGGGTTTCAGTTGCCACAGTGTGGCATCCAGATCGGCGAGTTCTCGATCGATACCGGCGAGCCGGGCCAGCGATGCCTGCAGCGGTTCCAGGCGCATGGATTGGCGCATCTGGGCAATCCACTCCCGCGCCTTGGTGTTGCGAATCCGGGTCACCGGCAGTTCAACGCCATCCTCTTCGAAAATCGCCGCCAGCATGGTTTTGAGGGTGTCCATCTTGCCCTCTTTGGCATGCACCGCTGAGACCAGCTTTTCGATATGGCGGATGCGCCGCTCGGGTTTCACCAGGCTGAACTGCGACGCGATCTGGCGCAGCTTGAGGCCATCGCGGCTGTTGCCGTGCAGTTGGGTAAAGTCGTTCTGGATCACCGAGCGAAATTCTGAGGTAGCGCCCAGCTTGGAGGAGACTGGCGTGCCGCTGCGCCGCAGGCCGCTGGCCCACTGGGTGTAGTCCAGCGCCGCCACGCCCGCGTCGCTCTCCACCAGATAATCCTCCGGCTGGTAGGGCGCGCCGACAAAGCGGTACTCCACCCCGCCCTCTTGTTTACGCGTGAGCACCGCCTGGCAGATATTGCCCGCTTCGCGGCGGTATTCGTACACCAGGTAGCTGTTGCGATTAGGCAGGTAAAACGCATCGAACTTCATGCGCGTTTTGGGCACGACCTTGTTGGGTAATTCGCCGTAGAACACCGGCACCAGGCGCTGTAGCGTGGTTTTACCGGAGGCGTTGGTGCCGCAAATATTGGTGTGGCCGTCCACACTCAGTTCGACCACGCCTTCCAGGTGGCCGTGAATCATCACGATGCGTAGCAGGTGGGCCATGCCGTGTCCTTTCGATGACTATTTCAATGGCTATCCGGATCGTTTTGCTGATCGCTGAAAGTGGCTATATTGCCAGACACAGACCAAAGCGGCTACGCGGCTAAAAAAAGCTGGCTCACTATAACACTTAGTGCTATATATTGAGGATAACAGTACAGGTATCAGATGCGAGTATTTAAAAACAAAGTGTTCAGTAAGTGGGCAGCAAAGGAAGGACTGGATGATGCTGCTTTGCTAGCCGCAGTTGAGGAAATGGAGCGCGGCCTGATTGATGCTGACCTAGGTGGTCATGTGGTGAAAAAACGCGTGGCAATCGGTGGTCGAGGCAAGAGCGGCGGGGTTAGAACCCTGTTGGCTTATAAGATCGGTAATAAGGCGTTCTTTGTTTATGGTTTTGCCAAAAATGCCCGCGCTAACATCAGTGCCGAAGAGCTTAAAGCGTTAAAACATTTAGCAAAAGAATTACTGGGCTACGGTGAGAAAGCATTAGCCGAAGCCATTAAGCATGGCGCATTGATTGAGGTAAAAAACGATGGATAAATCAATCTTAGATATGGTGCATGAAACGGCTCAAGATCTTCACGCGGCTGGTGTGATGAAAGAAACCACGCTGCGCGAGTTCGATGCGCTCTGCCTGCCGCCAGTAAAAGAGTACACAGCCATACAGATCAAGCGGATTCGCACCAAGAATCACGCCAGCCAAGGCGTGTTTGCGGCCTACCTGAATACCAGTGTATCCACGGTTCAAAAGTGGGAGCAAGGCCAGAAGAAACCCAATGGCCCTTCGCTTAAGCTGCTGAACCTGGTGGCAGCAAAGGGGTTGGAAATACTGGCTTAATCGTTATTACTTTCTACTCTGCCCAGCAGCCCCTCAAAGAAACTCACTGCATTGGCCTCCAACCCTTCCAAGTAGTAGCCGCCTTCCTGCACCACCAGCGTGGGTACGTTCAGGCCCGCTACCCTGCGGCCAAGCTCAGCAAAACCCGCGGTAGAAACGGCGACCTTGGCTTGGGGGTCAAGTTCGTAGATATCGAACCCCAGCGCCAGCACGATGGCGTCCGGTTCGAACAGGCGGATGGCTTGGCAGGCTTGCTCCACGCGGTCAAAGAACACCGACTCCTCTGATCCATGGGGCATCGGCAGGTTGAGGTTATAGCCCAGCCCGCCCCCCTGCCCGCGCTCGTCTTCAAAACCAGTCACCGCTGGGTAGAAGTTGGTGGTATCGCCGTGGATCGAGATATACAGCACATCGTCGCGCTGGTAGAAAATTTCCTGAATGCCCTGCCCATGGTGCATATCCGGGTCTAACACGACGATGCGGGGGTAGCGCGAGGTGAGATGCTGCGCGGCAATGGCGGCATTATTGAGAAAACAGAAGCCACCGGCGGAATCGATGCCCGCGTGGTGGCCTGGCGGGCGCGATAACGCACAGGCAAATCGCTCCCCGGCTAATAAAGCCTCAGCCCCGGCGACCGCACTCTGCGCCGACCAATAAGCAGACTGCCAAGTGTGCTGGCCCACGGGAGCGCTACCGTCAGCCAAGTAACGCCCGGCTTCCGCCAAGATGCCGCGCAGAGCATTGGGCGAACGCACAAAAATATTGGAAATAACTTCTTCTCCCCAATCCTCGCCGAGGGCATGCCAGCGCCGATGGGCACTTTCGAGAAAGCGCAAATAGGCCAGCGAATGCACCGCCCTTAACGGCGCCACGCCATGATCCGCGGGCGCTTGAATATCAAACCCTAGCTGTTTGGCGGCTGCCAGCAGGTGCGTGGCACGCTCGGGCACTTCCTGGGGTGTGCGCATTTTGCCCCGGGAGAAGTAGGTTTGCGGCTGATGAAGCAGTTGGTCAGCGTGAAAGAACGTCTTCATCGGCACTATCTTCATCAGAACTATCTCCGGTTTCGCCCACACCCTTGACTACGAAATCGCGGGCAACGCCGATATGGTAGTCAATCGCCTCACGGCAGGCAGCAGGGCTGCCACTATCCAGCGCGTCGAGCAACTTAAAGTGGCTGGTGGCAATGGTGTCGGGGGCTTCATGGGTTTTGGTAATTAGGGTGATGCAGAGGCGCAGCTCATGGGACAGGTCGTCAAAGGCGCGCAGCAGACGCTCGTTACCTGCGTAATGCAGCATCAGTCGATGAAACTGCAAATCCTCCTCGATGCGGCGGGTGCCATCGTTCCCGGCTGCCGCTTCACATAGCACCTCTACTTGCTGCTTGAGCGCGCGCTGGGCATCGGCGGTATAGCGTTCTGCCAGGCGTTCGATCGCGTGGCGCTCAAGGCAGAGCCGCAAATCAAACACATCTTCGAGTTCAACGGCATTCAACGCGCGAACAAAGAAGCCTCGGCGCGGTTTCGAGATCAATAAACCACGGCTTTCCAGCAAACGAGCGGCCTCGCGAACCGGTGCGCGGCTAACACCCAGGTCGCGGGAGAGCTGCACTTCAGAAAGCCGTTCGCCGGGTAAAAAGTGTTGCTGAATAATCGCTTGGGTTAAATAGTCAGCTACTTGCTCGACCAGGTTCTGCTGCTGGATAAAGGCCCTGGGAGCCGCCGTTGGTGAGGCCATCGCATTCACTCATGGGATATGACGTGTTCTTCCCAGTATGACGAAAAAAAGCCACTTGTCGACGAACGATTGCCGACTGTCGACAGTTTTACCAAGTGCTGCTATGGTCAAAACAGATCCCTAACAAACATCACAACCGGGTCTGACACGCCTCGCTCGCCTAACGACTACGTAACCTCATTACGTGCTAATAACCGAGGAGCAGGAAACATGAAAAAACCTTTAGCTTTGGCTATTTCCGCTGCAGCACTCGCTTTTACCTCCGCCGCTATGGCAGACGACCCTAAAGAAGGGGGTGTCGTTAACACCATCATTCAGCCCGAGCCGCCAGGCCTGGTGCTGGGCATGATTCAAAACGCCCCTACCCGCACCGTGGCAGGCAATATCTACGAAGGGTTGTTGCGCTATACCACCGACCTAGAGCCCATGCCGCAACTGGCGGAGTCTTGGGAAGTCAGTGAAGATGGCCGCACCTACACCTTCCATCTGCGTGAAGGCGTTACCTGGCACGACGGCGAAGCCTTTACCGCCGATGACGTCGTGTTCTCCGCCGATGTCTTCCACCGCGAGTTGAACCCCAGTGCCCGCGCCGTGCTGCAGCACGTGGAGAGTATCGAAGCCACCGACGACCACACCGTGGTGTTTACCCTGACTCAACCCTTCGGCCCTTTCCTGCTCTCCTTCGAGGCGGGCACTTTCACCATGGTGCCCGAGCACCTCTACGCGGGCACCGACTTCCGCGATAACGAGCATAATGACCACCCCATCGGTACCGGCCCGTTTAAGTTCTCCAACTGGGAGCGTGGCACGGTGATCGAATTGGTTAAAAACGAAGAGTATTACGAAGAGGGGTTGCCCTACCTGGATGGCGTCAATTGGCACATCATTCCTGACGGCGCTTCCCGTGCGGTGGCGTTCGAAAATGAAACCATTGACGTGCTGCCCAGTGGTACCGTCGAGAACTTCGATATTCCCCGCCTGGCCGAGATGGATAACGTCTGCATGACCGAAGAGGGCCACGAGTACTTCAGCCCCTTTGCCATGCTGTGGATGAACAACCGCGAAGGCCCCACGGCGGATAAACGTTTCCGTCAGGCGGTGATGTACGCCATGGATCGCGAGTTCGCCAAAGATGTATTGTGGAACGGCCTGGGCAATGTGCCGCTCTCCGCCTTCGGCTCCAATGCACGCTTCCAGAACGATGACCTGGAACCCTACGATCACAACCCCGAACGCGCCCGTGAGCTACTGGATGAAATGGGCTACGACGGTGAAGAGATCACTATTCTGCCGCTGCCCTACGGCGAAACCTGGACCCGCTGGGCCGAAGCCGTGCAGCAGAACCTGCGCGAAGTGGGTATTAACGTTGAAACCCAAGCCACCGACGTGGGCGGCTGGAACCAGCGCCTGGGCGATTGGGATTACGATCTCGCCTTTACCTATCTCTACCAGTACGGCGACCCGGCACTGGGTATTTCACGCACCTACCTTTCCGACAACATTGCCAAGGGCTCGCCCTGGAATAACGTGGAAGGCTACGAAAACGAGCGCGTCGACGAGCTGTTTAACGAGGCCGCCACGGCTTTCCCCGACGAAGAGCGCGAAAAACTTTACCGCGAAGTACAGGAAATCCTCCATGAAGACGTGCCCGTTGGCTGGCTGATGGAACTGGGCTTCCCGACCCTGTACCGCTGTGATGTGCAGAACCTCGTCACCTCCGGCGTGGGTGTCAACGACGGCTTTAAAGATGCTTGGCTAGATCGCTAAACCCAAGCCACCCAGGTAGCGCGAGCTACCTGGTTTTTTTTAGCTATGTCTTGAAGGTATTAGTCAGGAAAACGACTTATGGTTTACGCGCGCCTCATTCTGATGCGGCTATTTAAAGCCGTGATTGTGCTGTTTTTAATCGTTATTTTTAACTTCCTGCTGATTCAACTGGCCCCAGGTGACCCGGCCGCCATTCTGGCCGGTGAAGCAGGTGCTGCCGACCAGGAGTTTCTCAACCAGTTGCGCGAGCGCTTTGGGCTCGACCAGCCGATGTATGTGCAGCTGTGGCGCTATGTATCAGGTATCGCCATGCTCGATTTCGGTTACTCCTACCGGTTGGGCGTCCCTGTCTTTGATCTGATTATGGATCGCTTACCTGCCACCCTATTGCTGACTGGCACTGCCTTCGTGCTCTCGTTGGTGCTGGGCATCGTGGCGGGCTCCATGGCCGCGGCACGGGTCAAGAAACCCTCTGGATCACTGATCATGGCGCTAGCGCTGGTGTTCTACGCCACGCCGCTGTTCTGGGTCGCACTGATGTCGGTGGTGGTGTTTTCCGTCTACCTGGGCTGGCTGCCCGCCTACGGCCTCTACACCGTGGGGGCAGGCCATACGGGGTTTGCGCTGGTGCTCGATGTTGCCAAGCACTTAGTGCTCCCGGCGACCACCTTAGCGCTATTTTTTATGGCGATTTACACCCGCATGACGCGCACTTCGATGTTGGATGCCGCGCAGCAGGATTACGTCAAAACCGCCCGCGCCAAAGGTTTGAAGCCCAGCATTATTCAGCGCCGCCATGTGTTGCGTAACGCCCTGCTGCCGATCATCACGTTAGCCGGCCTGCAGGCGGGGCAGATGGTCGGAGGCGCCATCCTGACCGAAACCGTGTTTGCCTGGCCCGGCATCGGGCGGCTGATGTTCGAAGCGTTGCAACAGCGCGACTACAACCTGCTGCTGGGCATTTTCTTCTTCTCGGCGGCGCTGGTCATCGTCTTCAATATCATCACCGATTTGGTGTACAGCCTGGCTGATCCACGCATCAAGAAGGGGGCCGCATGAGCTTTTTCGCACGCTTCGCGCAAAACCGTGGCGCCCTCGTCGGCCTGATCATCCTGGTGCTGATTATCGCCATGGCCATACTGGCGCCGCTGCTGTTTCCTGAATCGCCCTGGCGCATGGTGCAGCGGCCCTTTTTACCGCCGCTATCCCAAGATGGCTTTCCCCTGGGCACCGACACCATGGGCCGCAACGTGGCCTCAGGTTTAATGCACGGCGCCTGGGTATCACTATTGATCGGGCTGGTATCCACCAGCGTGGCGCTGCTGATTGGCGTTCCCTTGGGGGCCATTGCTGGCTACTACGGCGGTATCATTGATGACGTACTGATGCGCTTTACCGAGTTCTTCCAGACCATCCCCAACTTCGCCCTGGCGATAGTGCTGGTGGCCATCATGCAGCCCAGCATCACCTCGATTGTGCTGGCGATTGCGATTGTCAGCTGGCCGCCGGTGGCCCGCTTAGTGCGCGCTGAATTTATGTCGCTGCGCAACCGCGAGTATGTCGAAGCCGCGCGCTTGGTCGGCCAGTCCAACAGCACGATTATCCTGCGCCAGATTCTGCCCAATACGCTGTCGCCGATTATCGTGCTGGCCTCGCTAATGGTGGCCACCGCGATTTTGCTGGAGTCGGCGCTGTCTTTTCTCGGCCTGGGCGACCCGAACGTGATGTCCTGGGGCTATATGATAGGCGCTGCGCGCACGGTGATTCGCCAGGCGTGGTGGCTGAGTTTCTTCCCTGGCGTGGCGATTTTGCTGACGGTACTGGCGTTAAACCTGGTGGGTGAAGGTTTAGACGACGCACTGAACCCCAAACTATCACGCGAGCGCTAAGGACTTTATATGCCTATTACAGAGAATCAATCGGCTGACACCGTCCTCAGCATTCGCGACCTCAACATTGCGCTCCCAAAAGGGGCGGATCGCGCCCTGGCGGTGGAAGACGTTAGCTACGAGGTGAAGCGCGGCGAAATCATGTGCGTAGTGGGTGAGTCCGGTTCCGGTAAATCGATGGCCGCCAACGCTGTGATGGGGCTGCTGCCCAAGGGCGTGAACGCTACCCATGGTGAGATACTCTTTGAAGGGCAGGATTTACTTGCCCTGTCGGAAAAGCAGCACCGCGCCCTGCGCGGGCTAAAAATCGGCATGATCTTCCAGGAGCCAATGACCGCCCTAAACCCACTGATGCGGGTAGGCGCGCAAATTGCTGAAGTGTTCGAGGCCCATGGCCAGTTCACCCCCAAAGAACGCCAAGCCCGCGCCCTGGAGCTGTTGATCGAAGTGGGTATTCCACAGCCGGAGAAGGCCATTCGCGCCTACCCGTTTGAGCTTTCCGGCGGCCAGCGCCAGCGGGTGATGATCGCCATGGCCCTGGCGCTGGAGCCCATTCTACTGATTGCCGATGAGCCGACTACTGCACTGGATGTGACGACTCAGGCGCAGATCCTGGAGCTGATTCGCGACCTTCAGCAGCGGCGCGGCATGTCGGTGATGTTTATCACCCACGACTTTGGCGTGGTAGCCGAAATCGCCAACCGTGTTTGCGTTATGCGCCACGGCAAGATCGTCGAGCTGGGGGACGCTAAGTCGGTGCTTGGGAATCCTCAAGACGCCTATACCCAAGCGCTGATTGCCGCGATTCCCAGCAATGCAGTGCCGCCCCACCGGGAGACCAGCCAAGTCGCCCCGCTGCTGGAGATCAAGCAGCTCAATAAGGTCTTTCGCTCCCGCGGCGGATTCCTTAAACCTGCCCGGGAGGTACGTGCCCTTGAGGATGTTTCGCTCACCCTGGCCCGCGGTGAAACCGTGGGCATCGTAGGCGAATCCGGTTCCGGAAAGTCCACCCTCGGGCGCTGCGTGGTGCGTTTGGAGCACCCGGACAGCGGCGAGCTGCTGTTGGATGGGGTGAATCTTTCGCAGCTCAAAGGCGATGCGCTACGCCGGGAACGCCACAGGGTGCAGATGATATTCCAAGACCCTTACGCCTCGCTCAACCCACGCACCAAAGTGGGCATGGCGATAGCCCAGGGGCCGATTGCCAATGGCACGCCCAAAGCCGCAGCGCTTAAACAGGCGGGCGAGTTGCTCGATATGGTCGGTTTGGGCGCCAGCGCCGTGGAGCGCTTCCCGCATGAATTTTCCGGTGGCCAGCGCCAGCGCATCGGTATTGCCAGGGCGCTGGCGCTCAACCCTGAACTGATTGTGGCGGATGAGGCCGTATCAGCCTTGGACGTGTCGATTCAGGCCCAGGTGTTGGAACTGCTGGAGGAGCTTAAACAGCGGCTTTCGTTATCGCTGCTGTTTATCACCCACGACCTCCGCGTCGCCGCGCAGATTTGCGACCGCATTGTGGTGATGCAGCACGGCCGGATTGTAGAGCAAGGCAGCGCTGAGCAGATTTTCCTCGCCCCACGTGAGGCGTATACCCAAGACCTGCTCAAGGCAATTCCCGGCCGCGAAGCGCCCGTGGCGGCAACCGCATAAGTTTGCAAAGCAGGTTTTTCAAAAGCTAGTTTACCGAATGGACAAGACACGTTAAGGAACACACATGCACATAACCCTGGAGGCTCTGCGCGCCATTGTCGGCCCGACCCACGTATTAACGGGCGACGATGTTATTAGCCGCAGTGTCGATTGGATGACCGGCGCGCCCTGCCAGGCAGGCGCTATTGTACGCCCGGCGGATACCGAACAAGTCGCCGCGGTGATGCGCGCTTGCCATCAGGTGCAGCAGCCGGTGGTGACCCACGGTGGCCTAACAGGCTTGGTACACGGCGCTGAGGCGAGCCCAGATGAGCTGGTGATATCGCTAGAGCGGATGACCGCGATTGAAGAGATAGACCAGGTAGGCGGTACGCTTAGTGTTCAGGCCGGGGCACCACTGCAACGGGTTCAGGAAGCCGCTAAAGAGGTCGGGCTGCAATTTCCGCTGGATCTGGGCGCCCGGGGCAGTTGCACCATTGGCGGCAATATCGCCACCAACGCCGGGGGTGTCCGGGTCATTCGCTACGGCATGATGCGCCAGCAAGTGCTCGGCCTGGAGGCGGTGATGGCCGATGGCCGGGTGGTCAGCTCCATGAACCACATGCTGAAAAACAACGCCGGTTTCGATTTAAAGCAGCTGTTTATCGGTAGCGAAGGCACCCTGGGGATTGTGACCCGCGCAGTGCTGCGCCTGCAGCCACCTACCCCAAGCGAGCAAACGGCGATGGTGGCCTGCCCCTCGTTTGAGGCACTTACCGGGCTGCTCAGCCATATGGGCAAAGCGCTTGGCGGAGGCCTCGGCGCTTTTGAGGTGATGTGGCAAAACCACTACCGGCTGCTCACTGAAACCCTGGGCCGCCACACTCCGCCGATTGCCACTGAACATCCGTTTTATGTGATCATTGATTCCCTGGGCAGCGACACCGAGCGCAATGCCACTCAGTTCAGCGAAGCATTAGAAAGTGCGTTAGAGAGCGAGCTGATTGTCGATGCGGTGATCGCGCAGTCGACTACCCAACGCGATGGACTATGGGCGATTCGTGAAGATATCGAGGGGCTGGTCAAAGGCTTGGCGCCGGTACTCACCTTCGACGTCAGCCTGCCGATTGCCGATATGCAGCGCTACACCAATGCCTTGGAAGCACAGCTAACCCAGCGCTGGGCAGAGGCGAAACTGGTGGTATTTGGTCATCTCGGCGATGGCAACCTTCATATTTCCGTTAGCGTGGGGAGCGCTGAGATCGAAGTGCGGCGAGAGGTTGAAGCCATGGTTTACCAGCCGCTGGCAACGCTGGGCGGCTCAGTTTCCGCCGAGCATGGCATTGGCCTGGAGAAGCGCCCCTGGCTCGCCACTTGCCGCTCCAGCGCCGAGATTGAATTGATGCATACGCTCAAGCAGGCGCTAGACCCACATCGCCTTCTCAATCGCGGTAAAATATTGAGTTAATAATTGTTTTTAGGATATCAACATGCCCCGCTACCCCAACCACTTACTGAGTGAAGGCCCTGCTAATCCATTTCCGGGCATTAAGGTGCTAGAACGCCGACTTGGCAAGGTAATCCCCCATCGGCTGGGCTCTAACGAAGGCCTGGATATGCCTCACCGCGCCCTGCGCGATCACTTTGGCGATGCGCTGGTCGAACACGTTTACTGCTACGGCGACGCCGAGGCGCTGGGTGTTCGCAAACGTATTAGCGAACAACAGGGTATGGCGCTTGAAACCCTGTTGGTAGATGCCGGTGCCGATAGTTTGATTGCCCTGGCCCTGCGCACCACCTGCGAACCGGGTGAAACCGTGGTGAGCACCGCAGGCACTTACCCCACCTTGGGTTATTTTGCCAAAGGCCAGGGCTGTAACCTGGTAGAGCCCAGCTATTATGAAGCGCCCGGCGTGCTGGCCCCCGACCTGGAAGCTCTGGCCGCCGCTGCCCATCAGGAAAACGCACGACTGGTGTATCTGGCCAACCCGGATAACCCCAGCGGCCACTTACACAGCGACAGCGACATCCTCAAGCTGCGCGAGGCGCTGCCCGACACCTGCTGGCTGCTGCTGGACGAAGCCTATGGGGACTTCCGCGATGACGCGGGTAGCGAGTTCGCTGCTAAAGCAATACCGGGGGTGATTCGCCTGCGCACGCTTTCCAAGGCTCACGGCCTGGCGGGCCTGCGCATTGGCTACGCCATCGCCGACCCTGACGTGCTGGCGATGATGATGAAGGTGCGCATTCACTACGCAGTATCGTCGTTGACCCTGGCCGCTGCGGAAGTGGTACTCGACCACCCTGACGAAGTTCACCAACACGTCGCCGATGTAAAAGCCCGCCGTGAGCAGTTGGCTAAACACTTTCGCGAACTCGGTGCCGATGTGTTGCCCAGCGCCACCAACTTTATCGGCATTCGCCTGCCCAGCGCTGAACTCGCCGCCGAGGTACATCAGCAACTGCTCGCTGAAGGCGTTTTGGTCGCTCGTTTGGCACACCCAGAGCTTGCCAATGTAATACGTATTACGGCCGTGCAAGCCGCACTGGTGCCTGGAAGATTGGCGGCTCTCGAACAGGCTATTAAAGAGCACGCCTGATTAAATTAGTAAATTTGATAAAGGATGTATGCATGCAGATAGCTGTAAGCATCGAGGGCAGGTTTCCGCGAGGGCGCTGTGAACCCATCCCTGGGCGCTACTTTTGTCATCCATGACAAAAGACCCTCGCTTCAACCTGCCCTCGCAGCGGGTGACAGGGGTTGCATAGTTCTTACTTCCAACCCCAATAGTCCTAAGGCGTTAACCAATGCCTGAAGTCATCCAACTCACCCCGTACCGCCTGGCGATATAAGCCCTGCAGTTGCGCCGTCACGCTATCTGGGCTGATCGGCTCGTTGACAGGCGGCGCACCCGTTCGGGTGCCGATATGGCGACCATCCAGTTCGCGAAGCGGGAGTATTTCGGCGGCGGTGCCAGTTAAAAATGCCTCATCGGCGGTGTAGAGCTCATCACGGGTAATCCGCCGCTCGCGCACTTCAATACCCAGCACTTTTTGCGCCAGCTGAATCACGCTATCCCGGGTGATACCTTGCAGGCAGGACGTCACTTCCGGGGTGTGCAGCACGCCATCGCGGAGCAAGAAGACGTTAGCCGCCGAGGCCTCAGCCACATAGCCTTCCGGGTCGAGCATGATGGTTTCATCGAAACCGGCTTTGATCGCGGTATTCAGTGCCAGTATCGAGTTGACGTAGTGACCATTGGTTTTCGCCCGACACAAGCTGATATTGACGTGATGGCGAGCCCAGGAAGAGGTCAGCGCGCGCAAGCCGTGGGTGGCGGCCTGGGGCGAAATGTAGGGGCCTAGATCCCAGGCGGCGACCATTACGTGGGTGGTTAATCCTTGGGCGCGTAATCCTAAACCTTCCGCACCAAAAAACACGGTAGGTTTCAGATAGGCATTGCTCAGGCCGTTTTTGGCCAGGCACTCGCGCTGAGCCTCGATCAATTCCGCTTCACTAAACGGCAGCGGCATATCCAGCGAATGAGCACTCTCCGCCAAGCGGCGGGTATGTTCAGCAACACGAAATAGATGCGTGCCCGAAGGGCCTGCGTAAGCGCGTACACCCTCAAAACAGCCCATGCCGTAGTGCAGCGTATGGGTAAACAGGTGCACTTTGGCGTCCCGCCAGGCGCGCCATCCGCCGTCCTGCCAGATCCAGCCATCGCGATCATAAAGCGGTGTCATCGAGTTGTTTGCTCCCACTGTTGGCACCAGTCATCGATCAACGTCTGCTGGTGCGGTTGCAGGGCCTGATAGCCCCAGGCGGCAATTTCATCGTTTTGCGGATCGGGCACGGCAGTGGCGCTGCCCGCCAGGGTCTGGATCACCGCGTGGCCGCAGAGCGGTACATAGCCTTCTGAATAACCACCTTCGTGAATAAACACGAGCTTGCCATCGCAGCAGCGCTCGGCCAGCGCTTTAAGCTGAGCGGTCATGGTGGCGAACGCTTGGCTATTGAGCAGCATTTTTCCTAAGGGATCCTTAGCGCAGGCGTCGTAACCGCAGGCCACCACGATGAGCTCGGGGTTAAAGGCTTCCAGCGCAGGCAGCACCAGTTTTTCCATGGCGTAGGCATAGGCGCCTAGCCCGCAGCCCGGTGGCAGCGGCAGATTGAGGTTGGCACCCAGGCCAGCACCTTCGCCCTGCTCGTCAAAGCTGCCGGTTTCCAGCGGGTAGTTCGCCGCTTGATGGAGTGAAACGGTCAACACATTGGGCTCGCCATAAAACGCCGCCTGCTGACCGTTGCCGTGGTGAACATCCCAATCGAGTATCGCCACACGGTTAACCTGCCCTAAGGCCCGGGCGCGCATCACCGCCACGGGGATATTGCCCAGTAGGCAGAACCCACGGCCCTGGTCGGCTTCGGCATGGTGCCCCGGCGGGCGGCATAGGGCGTAGGCGTTGCTCACCTCGCCCTGCGCCACAGCCTCAACGGCGGCAATGGCCAGCCCAGCGGACTGCGTGGCTGCCGCCCAACTGCCGGGCATGTAAGGTGCGCAGTCGCCGCCGTTGCCGCCCCGGGCTTTATCCCCTGTCTGCAGTTCATCCAAATAGCGTGGGGTATGAAAACGCAGCAGATCTTCCATCGCAGCGGCAGAAGGTTTAACCACGCTCAGCTCGTCAATCAGCCCACTGACTTCAAGAATATTTTTCAGCCGTCGTTTGCTTTCCGGGCTTTCCGAGGCGGCTTGGGGCTGTAAAAATTCACCGGGCGCGGAAAATACCCCAATCGCGCCCAGATCATGCCAAAAGCAGCGTTCGTGCCAATAGAAACCGGTTCTGCTCATGCCGTGAAGCCCTGCATAAAAGCGGTCAGGTTGGCGCTTAGGTGCTCGGTGGGATAGCCTCCCTCCTGAACAATCATCATGGGTAACGAGAGCGCTGCCAAGCGTTTACCCACTTCGATAAATGCTTCGGTCTCTACCGTAAGCCCCGCTAGCGGGTCATCTTTGTGGGCATCCAAGCCTAACGCTACCACCACGGCATCGGGCTCATAGCGCTGTAGGTGATCAATCAGAATCGCCAGGGCATCGAGATAAACCTCCCCGTCGCTGCCTACCGGTAAGGGCAGATTAACGTTAGCACCTACGCCCTCATCAAAGCCCTCTTCATCAGCACCGCCCCAAAAAAACGGGTAGAAATCACTAGGGTCAGCGTGCAGCGAGCCCGTCCAGACATCGCTGCGATGATAGAAAATATCCTGGGTGCCGTTGCCGTGATGCAGATCCACATCGATGATCGCTACTTTGGCGAAGCGTTCACGCAGCACCGTGGCGGCCAGCGCTGAATTGTTCAGTAGGCAAAAGCCCCCAGCGCGCTCCGGCCCGGCATGGTGACCCGGCGGGCGGCACAATGCGTAGGCTGTAGACGCGCCATTAAGCACCTCTTGTGCTGCAGCTTCAGCGCTAGCGGCCGAGGCCAGCGCGCCTTGAAAACTGGTCGCGCTTAGCGGGCAGGCCATATCGTGCAAATGCCATCCCGCTTGCCCGATCGGGTGGCGCGGGTAGTGGTGGCCGCCACCGCAGGGGTGAATGTTGGGCGCAACCACTTCCGCCGCATTGGGCAGCGCCTGCCAGCGAGCGTAAATGGTGTCCAAAAACGTCAGGTAGCGCGGCGTATGAATCTGTTCCAGGCGCTTGCGCAGCTTAGGCGAATCGGCCTCGGCAGGTGTGGACAGGGTCAGCCCTGCCGTTGCCAGCCCTTGGGTCAGCAGTTCAGCGCGCACCGGGCCTTCCGGCGAAGGCGCAGGTTGGCCGCGCAGCAGAAAGGTCGGCGGCGCATGCAACGCCTGATCAGGGTGATAAAAACACTTCATGGGTCGCAGTCCTTAGCTAAATTACAGCAGTGACGGAATCCAGGTAGAGAGCGCCGGAAACGCCGCCAGCAACACAATCACCACCAGAAACGACACGTAAAACGGTAGCGATGCCACGATTGCCCGTTCATAAGGCACCTCGGCTATTCGCGCGGCGGTCATCAGCGTCATCCCCACTGGCGGTGTCACGTTGGAGATATTGAGCACCACGATCATCAGGATCGCGAAGTGGAGCGGGTCAAAGCCCAGCTGGATCATCGCTGGCACCAACACCGGGGCAATCACCACCAGTGCGGGCAGCACATCCATCACCGTGCCAATCACCAAGAGTAGCAGACACACCAGCATCAGTTGCACAAAGGCCGCATCGCTGAAAGTGGTGATCATGCTGGCCGCATCCCTGGCGATGCCCGAGCGGGTGACGAACCAGCCCAATACCGCCGAGGTTGCCAGTAGAAAAAACACCACGCCGGAGAAGCGCACCGTGGTCACCAGCGCATCCCAAATTTTGCGCCAGGTAAGATTACGGTAGAAGACCACACCAATCACGATGGCGTAAACCGCCGCAAAACCCGAGGCTTCGGTAATCGTGGTGAGCCCCGAGAGAATCCCGCCAAGAATAATCAGCGGCACCACCATCGCAGGCAGCGCGACTAACAGTGCGATGATGGCCGCCTTAAAGGGTGTAGGAGCCTGTTTCGGGTAGTTGCGCTTCCAGGCCAGGAAGAAGCTGACGCCCAGCAGCGCCAGCGCCATCAACAGGCCAGGAATAATGCCTCCGGCAAACAGGTCAATCACCGAAATATCCCGCAGCAGTGTTGCGTATACCACCATCACCACGCTTGGGGGAATAATCGGCCCGATGATGGAGGAACAGGCGGTAACCGCAGCGGCGTATTCGGCATCGTAGCCCTGATTTTTCATCTCAGGAATCATGATTTTGCCGATGGCGACGGTATCGGTGACCGCCGCGCCGGTGAGACCCGCAAAGAACACCGAGACCGAGATATTCACATGGGAGAGTGACCCGCGCACCCGGCCGAACAGCGCATTGTTGAAGGCGATCAGCTTGTGAGTCAGCCCGCCCTGGTTCATCAGCTCAGCGGTGAAAATAAAGTAGGGCACGGCAATCAGCAGAAAGCCGGAGACGCCGGAGAACATGCGGTCGGCAATGATACCGAGCATGCGCTCGCCGCCGATGGCAAAACCACCCGCCAGTCCCGACATGGCCATCACCACCGCTACCGGTGCACCGATAAACAGCAGCACGACAAACGCAATAATTGCAGGGGTCATGAGCGGTGCTCCCCGTCAGTGGTGTCGATGAGTTCGCTAATCACGTCCTGCTCATCAATGAAGTGCTCCAGCAGGGCAAAGCCATGCACCAGATGCAGCAGCATGAGGACGCCACTGAGAGGCACCACGATAGCGGTCACCTTGCTGGGAATACGAATTTGATCAGAGACCATGTAAACCTGGGTGGCACTGGCGAAGTAATCCCAGCCGTACCACGTCAGCATCAGTGCAAACAGGCCAATCACCGCCAGGCAGAGCCCGGCAGCCACTTGCACCATTACTCTGGGCAAGCTGCGAACCAGCAGGGTCATGGCGACGTGCTCGCCATAGCGCAGCGAAATCGTCATGGAGAGAAAGCCGATCCAGGGCAGAAACAGCCGCGCCAGCGAGTAGGTCCAGCTAAGCGTGCTGCCAGTGAGCAACTTGTAGAGAAACGCAGTGAACGAGATGCCCAGCATCGCCAGAATACAGCCCACACACACCACGATGGCCACCTGATTGACGAGATCGCTCAAGCGGCGCAAAGGAGTTAAAACGCCCATGTTTTTTCCTCACGCTGGGGCCTCACATTGCCCCAGCGTATATCGTTCGCTAACCGTTATTGGCCCTGTTTTTTTGACCCAGCTTTATTGGCCTAGGTTTTATTGACCCAGGTTTTATTGGCCATAAATGCGGTAGTCGTCTTCTGCCAACTGCTGGCCCACGCGCTCGACTTCATCCAGCAGCCCCTGTACGCGGGCTTCGTCCATGCCGAAGTCATCGACGATCCACTCCTGCCAAGCGGGACGGGCAATTTCCGCCATCCGCTCACGCTCAGCGTCGGGCATCAGGTAGCACTCTTCAAAGCGTTCACAGGACTCCACCCAACTAGCGGTAGCCAGGGCACCCGACATACCGTGACTCAGTTGAATCGCTTCCCGTGCGGAGCTGATCACCGCCTGCTGATGCTCTTCGGGCAGCGACTGGTACCAGGACTCACTAACCACCCAGGGGGCGCTGTTATACACATGCCCGGTGAGCGTGGTGTAGTCAGTCACCGCATCGAAGTTGAAGGTGGTGTTGAGCACCGGCGCATTGAACTGGCCATCGGCAAGACCTGTTTCCAACGCGGTGATTAGCTCGCCCCAGGGCAACGGGGTGGCCGAAGCGCCTAGCGAGCGCATGATCGCCACGTGGGCGGGGTTCTCTTCGGTACGAATATTGAGGCCTTCTAAATCCTCGACGGTCTCAATCAAGCGCACGTTGTTAGTGAAGGCGACGAAGCCACCGCCATCGTCGAAGGTACCCAGGTAACGCATATCAGCGGCTTCGACGGTGCCGGACATAAAGTCGGCGAACCATTCACTATCAAAGAAGCTCCACGCCTGCCGCCAGTTGGTAAACAGGAACGGCGCCGTAACTACTTGGTAGTCTTCGTAGAAGGAGGACATCGCCCCGGCAGACATGATCGTCGACTGTAGCGTTCGTCCGCCCTGCACTTCCGAGCCGTTTTCTACTTCGGAGCCTAGCTGGCCGCCGCCGAAGATCGTGACCTCAAGATCCCCATCGGTTCTCGCTTCCACCAGGTTCTTGAAATGCACCAGCGCCGGATAGATTTCGTTATTGCTCATATCCTCTGGCAACTGCGTGGCGATCACCATTTCATAGGATTGCGCCTGGGCATTAGCACTTGCAACAGCCAAAGGTAGCGCCGCCAGGGCGGCGAAAAATACTGATTTTTTTGCGTTCATAACACACCTCGTTTTGTTTATTAGTCGGTCTTCGTTATGACTGGCGTTGCCACCTGATCGGTGACGATGTGGTGATTACTATTTTTGTTGTAAAAACCATATCTGTTGAAAAAACTATGTCTCCTGAAAAAGCTATGGTTATTCGGGAAGCGACTCCCACACTTCAATGGCAGCGGCCAGGTCTTCCAGCGAAGCCCCTACCGATTTGAATAGCGTGATGGCATCCGGTGCGGAGCGCCCCGATTTAGTCCCTGCTAGCACCTCAGCAAGCTCCGCCTGAATCTGGTCGAACTGGAATTCGCCCTCTTCAATGGCTTGCAGGATGTCGCCCGCCTCGCCTTTGGCACCGGCGTAGGTATCCACAAATACCTCTGAGCGACGCAGACACAGTGCATCGGTTTCGCGCATCTGTGGTCGAAACGCGCCGATCAGATCCAGGTGAGTGCCGGGCGTTAGCCACTCACCTTTAATCAGCGGCTGATTGGAGAGCGTTACGCAGCTAATGATGTCCGCCTCAGCGACAGCATCCGCTAATTCCTCCACCACATGGGTTTCGAAGCGTTCGGCGTACTCGTCGGCAATCGCCGCCGCTTTACTGGGATTGCGGCCCCAGATCAGCACACGTTTGATGGGGCGTACGCTGGCGTGGGCCTCGATCACCATGGGCGCCAACTTCCCCGTACCCACCACCAGCAGCGTTTCTGCGTTTTCATTGGCCAAGGCTTGAGCGGCCAGCGCGGAGGCTGCCGCCGTGCGACGCCGGGTTAGCTCGCTGCCATCGATACACGCCAGCGGCTGGCCGTGCTTGCCCTCGCTGAGCAAGTAGAGCCCAGAGATTGCCGGGATACCGTGATCGGCATTTTGCGGAAACACGTTGACCATTTTCACGCCGATGTAACCCGCCGCTTCCCAGGCGGGCATTAGCAGCATGGTGGCTTCGCCATCTGGCCGGTGCATCGCATGGTGATGGCGGGGAGGAGACTCCACGCCATTCACGAACGTTGTATGTAGCCGCTTGATCAAGCCATCCCACGCTAGGTGGCGAGTGACCTCTTCAGCAGAAACAACCCGCATATCAGGCCTCCGGCAGCGCGGCTACCACCATGATCTCCACTTTCCACTCGGGCTTGGCGAGCTGGGCTTCAAGCGCTGCACGCACAGGTGGGCGACCGGGCACGACCCAGGCGTCCCAGGCAGTGTTCATTTGGTCGAACTCCGCCATGCTGGTGACCCATATTTGCGCCGAAATCAAATGCTCTTTCGAGGTGCCCGCCTGGGCTAGCAGTTGATCGATACGCGCCAGCACCTGTTCGGTTTGGCCGCGCATATCCGCCGTGGCATCAGGAGGAACCTGACCTGCGAGGTAAACGGTGCCGTTGTGAATCGCCACTTGGCTCATACGTGCATTGCTGTCTTGATAGGTAACGCCCATGGTGTTGCTCCTTGAAAGCGGTGCTGCTGATATAAAGGGTCTTGATATAAGGGATTAGTCAAAGACTAAAGCGCTAGCAGGCAAATTACTTGCCCGAAGCTGAGATAGATTTGCCCGCAAGTCATGCAGGCAAGAAAATTTTATCACTAACGGTTCGGCGAGGGGCTAGCGGTCAGATGAGGGCCTAACGATCTGAAGAAGGGGAAAGCTCGAAATAACGCCGATAGGCGCGGGAAAAACTGCCTTGGTCGCGAAAGCCAACCAGCATGGCGATATGCCCCAGGCTGAGTGTGCTATGGCGAACCAAGGTGCGGGCATGCTCTAAGCGCCTGCGCTGTACATAGGCCAGCGGCGTTACGCCAGTCAGCTCGCGAAAGCAGGAGTGAAAGTGGCCTGGGCTCAAGGCACACAAAGCAGCTAACTGCTCCACGCGGATCTCATCGGCCAGGTGCTGATCCAACCAGGCATCCAAACGCGCAAGATCCAGGCGTTCGCTAATACAGTGTTGGCCCAACTGCCCAACCGCTGTGGAAGAGGTGTCATGCAGATACATGGTCAGCGCGCGTAACAGCAGAATCGCAATTTCGTTCTGTAGCGCGGGGCACTGTTCAAGCTGGTTCGCCAGGGCGTGGGTAAGCTGGTTTAATGCGGGGGGGACGCTGAAAAAACGCGGTTTATCGAAGAGGCGCTCAATCTCGCTGCCCTTCTCAAGCGAAGCCAATTGGGCAACGGGTATATCCAGAACTAAGGTACGGTTACTGCCATCGCCTTGGTACTCGTGGTGGCGCGATGAGGGAATCAGACACCCACGGCGGGCGGTCACCCGCTCCCCCTGACCTTCCATCGAAAGCTCTGTAACACCACAGGTAGCTAGAATAAGTTGATGGAAGTCGTGGGTATGGGCCACCTGCTCTTGGGCTAAATTGCGGCTATGCAGCTCAAAATGGGCCATGGTGGGGTACCGTCTGTACATCGAATGCTATTCCAGCACTATAAAACGGCTAAGCAACAAAAAGCGAGAGTGAAGCCAACTGTGGGCTAACGCTCTTCCCGGGAAGTGCACGGTATTTATCTAAGCGCGCTGGCTGTCATCCGCCAGTCATGGACTCAAGATAGCTTATTCGTAAGCTGCCACAAGAGTCAAAACAACATGCCACAGCGCCGACGCCCCTCTCTCAACTCTCCTCTCAGTGACCAGGAAGTCGCGGCCCTCACTCAATTAGCCAACGGCAATGCCCTACACCTACAGCGTAAAGCTGAACGCGAGGCGCAGGTAGCATCAGCTTTGACGCTGTTTCACTCAGCGGCGTCAACGGCCGAGAAGCCGTTGAGGGGTATGAAGATACTGATGATTTCGGATGTCTACTTCCCCCGCGTTAATGGTGTTTCCACCTCCATCGCCAGTTTTCGCAGTGCCCTTGAGCGTTTGGGGCACTCGGTCATGCTGATCTGCCCCGATTATCCTGTGGGCCAAGTGGACGAACCGGGCGTATTGCGCATCCGCTCGCGCCAGGTACCCGGCGACCCGGAGGATCGCATGATGCGCTACCGGGACTTGATCGCCCTGGCACCGCAGCTTGCCGCTGAAGCCTTTGACCTTATTCATGTCCACACCCCCTTTACCGCCCACTATGCCGGTGTAGCGCTGGGGCGTCGGCTTGGGCTTCCAGTGGTAGCGACCTACCACACCCTGTTTGAGGAGTATGTTCACCACTATATCCGTTGGCTTCCACGACGTTGGCTGAGGCTGGCCGCGCGTCGGCTTTCAGTGCGCCAGTGCCAGCAGCTCGACGCCTTGGTCGCTCCTTCACGAGCAATGCAGGAAGCCCTTACCCGCTACGGAGTGACCACGCCCTCCACGGTCATTCCCACCGGTTTGTCGCTGGAGTCGTTCTGCCACTCTCAGGGAGCCCAGGATGATAGCGACTTTCGTGCTCATTACGATCTACCTACAGATGCGCGCCTGCTGCTCTATGTAGGCCGCGCCGCCTTTGAGAAGAACATCGATTTTCTGATCGATATGCTGCCCAAGGTATTAGCCGAACACCCCAACACCCGGCTGATCATTACCGGCGAAGGCCCGGCCCATGACTCGCTTGTCCGGCGCGCCCAGGAAGTTGGCGTGGCAGAATCGGTGCTGTTCCTCGGCTATCTCAACCGCAGCGGCCCACTGCAAGCCGCCTACCGCGCCGCCGACGTGTTTGTATTTGCGTCACGCACGGAAACCCAGGGGCTGGTACTGCTGGAAGCAATGGCACTGGGCACACCGGTGGTTTCCACAGCCACGATGGGTACGCTGGATGTACTAAAAGAAGGAGAAGGCTGCCTGATCGCCGAGGATAACCATGACGACTTCGCCGCCAAGGTCAACCGTCTGCTAAGCGATGACACCCTGCGCCAACAGCTCGCCGAACGCGCCCAAGCCTACGCCGCTAGCTGGCACGAAGATGCCAAAAGTGCGGAACTCGCGAGTCTTTATCATCAGATCGCGGCTGAGCGTTTGGCTAGTGAGAGAAAGTAAGCGCCGAACTCTCCGCTGACACTTTGTTGACACTTTCGGGCACTTAGGAGGGAAAAGCTCAAATTGCAGACACAAAAAAGGCACCTAAGTGCCTGATTTTAAAGTTGGTGCCGGTGGCCAGACTCGAACTGGCACACCCGTAAAGGCGGCGGATTTTGAAGCCTTGGAGGATCAACTCACACCAGCTCACTGTATTGATTATAAAGGAATTTTAGCTCTCATAATGCTCGTTCTGGCTCGCTAAAGCTAAGTTATGCTGTCGCAATGTGGACACCTTCTTACATCAGGTTTGAAAACCATAGTTTTCGCAAACTGCTTTTCACTGTGACTAAAAATCAAGCATATCCTTTAGAGACCACATATCCCAAACAAATAAAAATTGTTCCTAGCACACTTATATAAATATTTCTTTTTACTTCTGAAGCCTCTTTCATTCTTTCTGACTCAGCTTCTAGATTTGCCAACTCTACCCTTATCTTAGTTTTGCTTTTTTCTATATTCTCTATCATCGGTATATCAAATTTATAAGTGCTTTCTTTATTCAATCCTTGCCATACAGTTTCGACTGAATTAATTATATAGCGAGAATGATGCCTTATCTCTTTATGAAACCCCCTTTCATCCTCAGGCAAATAAGAGTAACCATATACCATGCAAACATCTACAAGCCGCTCCCCTTTCGTAGCCAGCCTCACCTTTAATGAAGAAAAAAAGTCTGTCTTTTCTCTGATAATTTCAACGTATCGATTATAATCGCCTCTGCCTTTCTCCTTATATTCATCTCGCCTTTGTTTAAGCCGCGAGATTTCTTTTAAAATTGAACTATCGCGAGTGCTTTCATTAGTTCCGCTATTAACATAAAAAGCCATATTTGTGAATATATTATACCCGAAGCTATCATAGTTCCGCTTATATATATTCATCTCCTCCAACAACTCATCCTTTAAATGCTTATAAGTCTTAGGGAAGGTCTGAATAACTGCCGATATTCATCAACGCTTACTTGAGCCGACAAAAAATCGAAAATTCAGACACTCTTCTCCCTTTCTTTGTGTATTTTTGCTCCTTTCCCGCTCATTGAGCGGGAAAGG
>NZ_VCQL01000033.1:0-31809 GCF_005937175.1 Halomonas sp. ATBC28
TCTTGCTGGAATTAGCGAAGGAAACATGCACCAGCAGTAGGTGAAGCATCAACCAGATAATCCGATGAGATGCCGGTCTGTCTCACTCTCATGCAAAGGTAAGATCAACCATTTAATCCGCTTACCCGTTAAAAGCTATAGTCTACAAAATAAAAAACGCCATATAACACCCACACAAAAACGCCCCAAGCATCACTGCCTGGGGCGTTTCTGATAAAAGCTGGTAGGACCAGGCGGATTTGAACCGCCGACCTCCACGATGTCAACGTGGCGCTCTAACCAACTGAGCTATGGTCCTGAAAAGAGGTGTGGCATAAGGCTGGTAGAACCAGGCGGATTTGAACCGCCGACCTCCACGATGTCAACGTGGCGCTCTAACCAACTGAGCTATGGTTCTATTGCGCTATCTGTTCTATTGCACTTTCTGAGATAGGCTATTGGATAGCCGCGCGCCTTGCAACGGATGCATATCTTACGCTCTTATCACTGAATTGCAAGTTCTTTTCCATTGCGCGCCCTCTCCCGCCAGCCTTAAACCCATTACGAATAGAGGCTCAATTCGACACCTGTGACCTTCTAGCGCTAGGCTTAGCGCTTCAAGGTGCTGGGTGTTCTATAGGGAGATAAACCATGCTGGGTATTTTGCTAGGAAGCATAGCGATCGTACTGTTATTGGCGACGCTGATTGCAAGAATACATTTACACTGGTGGTGGATCCGCAGTTTTGAATTTCCACGCCTGCAGATCGCTTGCCTAGCTTTAATCACTTGGCTATTAGCCGCTATCTTCGTTGAGCCTGGCCCTTGGCTATGGGTAGCCCTGCTCGCCTCAGGCATCACTTTACTGTTTCAAGTCTACTATATTCTGCCCTGGACACCGCTGTGGCCGGTGCAGGTCAAGGCGGCGAAGAGTAACGATTCAGATAAAATGATCACGCTGCTGATCGCTAACGTACTGACCCCTAACCGGCAGGCCCAAGCGCTGATCGATATGATTAAACAGCATCAGCCCGACATAGTACTGACCCTGGAGTCAGACCAGTGGTGGCAAGATCAGTTAGATCCGGCTCTCGCAGAGCAGTGGCCGCACAGCGTTAAAATCCCGCTCGACAACCTTTACGGCATGCACCTTTACTCGCACCTGGAGCTCTCTAACACCTCGGTGGAGTGGCTAATTCAGGACGACATCCCGTCTATTCACACCCGAGTGACGCTTGCTAACGGCGATAGCATTCGCTTTTACGCGTTACATCCCCGTCCACCGGCCCCCAGTGAGAGTGAAAAATCCCTTTGGCGGGATGCTGAACTGCTATTGGTCGGCAAGAAAATTCATGAAGATCCCCAAGCAACGTTGGTCGCCGGGGATCTGAACGATGTAGCGTGGTCGCGCACTACGCGACTTTTCTGCCGCGTTGGCGGCATGCTCGACCCACGCCGGGGACGTGGTTTATTCAGCACCTTCCACGCCCAATATCCCGTGTTGCGCTGGCCCCTTGACCACATTTTTGTGACCGAACACTTCACCTTAGTCGGCATGCAGCGCCTGAGTTACTTCGGCTCCGACCACTTCCCGATACTGGCCACCTTTTGCTACCGCCCTTCGCGTCAAGATGAGCATGAAACGCCCGAAGCCGATGCTGAGGAGCGCAGCGAGGCCAGCGAAACGATTCAGGAAGGTAAAACCGAAAAGCAGGAAACCTGAACGCGGTTGGCCTAAAGATAGCTGACCTTAAACGTGTTACTCAGGAATGCCTCCGTG
Source organism: Halomonas sp. ATBC28 (assembly GCF_005937175.1). Classification (NCBI taxonomy): domain Bacteria; kingdom Pseudomonadati; phylum Pseudomonadota; class Gammaproteobacteria; order Oceanospirillales; family Halomonadaceae; genus Halomonas; species Halomonas sp. ATBC28. The sequence goes on from NZ_VCQL01000033.1 coordinate 1,759, forward strand.
CGTTAACGCGACCGGATCCAGCAGCCGCTCTAGCGTCTCCCGGTCAAGGTCAGTTTTCTCCTCCGCCACATCAATAATTGGCCTCCCCGCCTGGTAAGCCTCTTTGGCGACAGCGGCGGCGGCGTTATAGCCAATCACGCCATTTAGCGCCGTTACCAAAATGGGATTTCTGGCCAGCGGGCCTTCCAGGTTATCTTCACGAACCTTAAAGGTGGCAATCGCACGATCAGCCAGCAATCGAGCGGTATTACTCATCAAGCTTATAGACGTTAATAAGTTGGAAGCCACCAACGGCAACATCACGTTCAGTTGAAAGTTACCACTCTGCCCGGCCACGGTAATCGCGGTATCCAGACCAATAACCTGTGCAGCGGCCTGGGCGGCTGACTCAGGAATAACAGGATTAACCTTCCCAGGCATAATTGAGCTACCGGGCTGTAACGCCTCGAGCTCAATCTCGCCCAGCCCCGCCAGCGGCCCCGAATTCATCCAGCGCAGGTCGTTGGCTATTTTCATAATCACGCAGGCTAAGCCTTTCAACTGCCCCGAGAGCTCTACCGCCGCATCCTGAGACGAGAGGCTGGCAAAGAAGCTGTCATTAGGGGTAAACATCAACCCGGTCTGTTCGCTCAGCTCTTGGGCGACCTGATCAGCAAAACCGATAGGAGCGTTAATGCCGGTCCCCACGGCCGTGCCACCTTGAGCTAATCGGCACAGCCGTTTCATGGCACTATCAAAGCGCTCAATGGCCTGACCTAGTTGGCTAGACCAAGCACCCAGCTCTTGATCCATACGCAGCGGCATGGCGTCCATGAGATGAGTACGACCGGTTTTTACCACATGGCTCAGCTCACTGGCCCGCTTGTCGATAGTGTCACGCAGGTGGACAAGGGCTGGGCGCAACGATTCGTGCACCGCGATGGCAGCCGACAGGTGAATGGCCGTGGGAATCACATCATTGCTGGACTGCCCCATATTGACGTGATCGTTCGGGGTTACCTCAACGCCTTCACGGCTTGCCAATGTAGCCAACACCTCGTTGACATTCATATTGGTGGAGGTACCTGAGCCAGTTTGAAACACATCGATAGGAAAGTGCTGGTCATGCTTGCCCGTTAACACTTCCCGCGCCGCTTTTTGAATCGCTTCCCCCCGCGCACTATCAAGCCTTCCTAGCGATTGATTAGCCCGGGCTGCCGCTAGCTTGATACGCGTGACAGCGTGAATAAAGGCCGGGGGCATGGGCGAATGAGAGACAGGGAAGTTATTGATTGCCCGCTGGGTTTGTGCCCCATAAAGAGCCTCAGAAGGCACTTCCAACTCGCCCATGCTATCGCGTTCCATCCGTGTTGCCATTGCTCTTTCTCCCATCAGTAAGATTAATGGTGATGCTTATCTGAGCGCATAGCCGACCTATCGTTCACTCGCTAAAGCCACATCCACTGCCTTCAAGCTAGCTGGTTAGACCATAGGGGTAAACAGGCTCTTGCCCCGTGCACTTTAAAATGCCAAAAACCAAATGTTGCACTGCACAAAAACAGTTGCTATGCTGCACTGCAAGATAGCTTATAAATAAAGCTACCCAATTAAATAAGCAGCGCCAACCTCTGGATAGCTGCTTTTGGTAAGACTAACCCCAGGAGGGTATGACGATGCGTACATTAAATACTAACGAAATGACTCAGCAGTTTGACAACATGTTCATGGCGCCAGTACGCGCTTACATGGCGCTGAGCATCGATTACAGCGAAAAAATGATTAACGCTCAGATGGACGCCAGCAAAGCTTATGCCAACACCGGCATTGCGCAAATGCGCCAAATGATGGAAGTAAAAGACGCAGAGGGCCTGCGTAGTTACATGGAAGGCCAGCAAAAAGTAGCTAAAGAGTTGGCTGAGCGTGTTAAAGGCGATACCGATAAAGTCGTATCTCTGCAGCAGGACTTTATCCAGAAAAGCCAGAAAATTACCGAAGACAACGTTAAGCAGGCGCAAACCGCTGCTAGCAAGTTGAACAAAACCGCTTAACCGCTTAATCGCTTATTGAAACAGTAAGCTAGCAAGCATGTTTTATAAAACGCCCCTGTCGGCTCTCGCTGACAGGGGCGTTTTAGTCGTTGCCTTTAGCATTTCTGTACCAGCCGTTTCACCAACCGAGGGCGGATTTCACAAAGGGAATAGTAAGCTTGCGCTTGGCTGAGAGCGATGCTTTATCCAGAGTCTCCACCGCGCGACACAGCTCACCTAACTCGCGGGGGCCACGATGCAAGATATAGCGCCCAACATCATCGGGGAGCTGCATCCCTCTCACACTGGCGCGCAGCTTTAGCGCTGCCAAACGCTCTTCGTCATCCTCCAAAGGGTGAACATGAAACGTTACCCCCCAGGTCAGGCGCGAAGCCAAATCCGGTAGCACCACGTTTAATTGACGCGGTGAAGCACTGGCGGCAATCACTAATTTCTTGCCAGCATCTCTTAGCCGGTTAAAAGCATGGAACAGCGCTTCCTCCCAGCGCTTGCGACCAATCACACACTCCAGGTCATCAATGGCGACCAGATCCAGGCGCTCGATGTCTTCCAGCATTAATGGCGGAAAGTGGCCCAAGTCATCCAGGGGGAGATACAGTGCTCGTTTATCTGCATCGGACGCCGCATGACACGCCGCCTGTAAAAGATGGCTACGCCCTACCCCTGGCGCGCCCCACAGATAGAGGAACTGCTCCCCCTCCGGGGTAAGCTGCTGGGTAAGGTGTTCTACCAGCGGCGTATTTGCACGCGCCACATAATAATTATCAAAGGTCGCGTCATCACGCAGACCAATTCCCAAGGGAAGCTGTGCCGGTGCTCGGCTCATGGTGACTCCCGTCCATCATGATGGCCCAGCTCATCGTTATGTGAAGAGCTGACCTCAATGATTGGCGTATGTTTATCAGTATTTTGTTCGTCGTATAACTCGCTATGCTGATAGCGAACTTTTACTTCTTTTAGCAGCACTAGAATCACCGCGGCAACAGGCAGAGCCAACAACACCCCTGTTAGGCCAAACAGATTCCCCCCCGCCAGCACGGCGAAGATAACCGCCACCGGATGCAGGCCAATCTTATCGCCCAACAATTTAGGCTGGAGAATCACACTCTCGGCCATTTGGCCAATACTAAACACCAGGATAACGCCTAACACCGCCCACCAGGTGGCGTACTGGAACAGCGCCACAACAAGGGCAATCACCAAGCCGACAATAAAACCCAGGAACGGGACAATGCTCACCAGTCCGGACACAAAGCCGATCAATAGGCCAAAGTTGAGCCCCATCAACGTTAAGCCCACCGCATAAATAATCCCTAAACAGAGCATTACCAGCAGCTGGCCGCGTAGAAACGATGACAACACTTCATCACAGCGACGCGCCAACCGGAAGGTATCATCCGCCCACTGGCGTGGCACGAGATTGGCAATATTGGTCAGCAGGCGGTTCCAGTCCAAAAGCAAATAGAAGGTCACCACAGGAATAAGTGCCACATAGGTGATCCAAGAGGCAAACGCCATACCGGAGCGGCCAATTTGGCCTAGCGCCTGGGCTAGGTAGCCACCAGCATCGCGCCAGTTTTCGACCAGCGTCTCGCGCGCGTTGGTTAACTCCGCGGTCAAGTCATAACCTGTCCACTCTTGTACCTGAGGAGCAAGCGTATTTTCTACCCAATTGAAGATACCCGGAATAGCTTCGCCCAGCTGTTTAAGCTGCTGAACAAGCAGCGGGATCAATATCAACAGGCTCGCCACGAGGACGACCAACAGTACTAAAAACACACTGCTCACCGCGAACGGCCGATTCATGCCCCAGCGCTGGAAACGGTTAGCCAGCGGGTCAGCTAAGTAAGCGAGAATCATCCCAGCAATAAAAGGCATCAGCGCCGCGTCTAACAAATAAATTAAACCGCCTATTACCACCAAAAATAGGACGCCCCACCAAGAATTCCGCATAGTTCCCTCTCAAACGTGGATTTAATCCGCTAAATATCACTTATCGTTACTATGGCACTGATCACGACACACTTTACTTATCACTACTAACTTTCACTCGCCACTACTAACTTTCATCCGCCACTACTATGCCGCAAATGAACGAAAGTCGCGCGTCTGCTTTTCATCCTGCGCGACGGCGGTGCGGCCAGCGTCGCTGAGTGTTACAATCCGCCAAAGTTAAGCCCAGCACTGGCCAATTCGCCAGCACTACCAGCACCGCTATTTGCTTCACAGGATCTGTCATGACCGAGACCTCTTCTTCTTCGGCTACTCCTTCCCTCAGCTATAAGGATGCAGGCGTCGATATCGATGCCGGTAACGCCCTTGTTGACCGCATTAAACACGTTGCCAAACGCACGACTCGCCCCGAAGTCATGGGCGGGCTTGGCGGCTTTGGCGCGCTATGCGAGATCCCCGCAGGCTATCGGCAGCCCGTGCTCGTCTCAGGTACCGATGGCGTCGGCACCAAGCTGCGCCTGGCAATGGATCTTGGCAAGCACGACACCATTGGTATTGATTTGGTCGCCATGTGTGTCAACGACCTTATCGTGGCTGGCGCCGAACCGCTGCTATTTCTTGACTACTATGCCACGGGTAAGCTCGATGTGGATATTGCTGCTGACGTTGTCACCGGCATTGGCGCTGGTTGCGAATTGGCTGGCTGCGCCCTGGTAGGCGGCGAAACCGCCGAAATGCCGGGTATGTACGAAGGCAGCGACTACGATTTAGCGGGCTTTTGCGTGGGCGTGGTTGAAAAAGCAGATATTTTAGATGGCAGCAAAGTGGCCGAAGGCGACGTCATATTGGGGCTTGCCTCATCCGGGCCACACTCCAACGGCTACTCATTGATTCGTAAAATCCTTGAGGTCAGCGACGCTTCGCTAGAGACCGACATCGCCGGTAAAACCCTTGGCGATGCGCTGATGGCCCCCACCCGCATCTATGTCAAATCACTGCTCTCCTTGATGCGCGGTAGCGAGATTGCCGTGCATGCGTTATCACACATCACCGGTGGCGGTTTGCTTGAAAACATTCCTCGCGTACTGCCGGACAACCTCGCTGCGCATATTGATATTGCCAGTTGGCAGCGACCAGCCGTGTTTGATTGGCTACAGGCCAATGGAAACGTGAATGAAACTGAAATGCACCGCGTGCTCAATTGCGGTATTGGGATGGTCGTTGTGGTGCCGCAGCATCAAGCAAAACAGGCAATGGCTCACCTGGAAGCCGAAGGCGAATCCGTTTATCGTCTAGGGCAGATCGTTGAACGCCAAGGGGACGCCGTTATTTTGGAGAACCTCTCGGCATGACCAATACGGACTACCAGAGCGATACCATTAAAGACGTAACACCAGAGCCTCTCGGTGCACGCCGCATTGTCGTGCTTATCTCTGGCAGCGGTAGCAATCTTCAGGCGCTGATTGATGCTCAGTCCCACGACCGCTTAGGCGGCGGTGAGATTGTCGCAGTGATTTCCAATATTGCTGACGCCTATGGTTTGAAACGCGCACACGAAGCGGGCATTGAAGCGGTTGCCCTCCCCCACAGGGAGTATGATAGTCGCGAAGCCTACGACGGCGCCTTGATCAAAGTCATTGAGCGTCACGAGCCGGATCTGATTGTACTGGCGGGCTTTATGCGCATTTTGACGCCTCGCTTTGTGCAGCGCTTCCTGGGCCGTATGCTGAATATCCATCCTTCATTGCTGCCAGACTACCAAGGGCTCAACACTCACGCCCGCGCCCTGGCAGACGGTGTTGCCAGCCACGGCTGTAGCGTTCACTTCGTCACCGAAGAGCTAGACGGTGGCCCAGTGGTACTGCAAGCGGAGCTGCTGGTCAACGCGGACGACACGGCTGAAACACTGCAAGAGAAGGTTCGCTCCCGGGAACACCTAATCTACCCGATTGCAGTGCAGTGGTTTTTGGAAGGCAGGCTGCAGTTCAGTGCCGAAGGCGCCAAAATGGACGGTCATCTGCTACCGGAACACGGTATGCGGCTTTCCCACGCTGATGCTGCAGAAGAGCTTGATGAGGAGCTCGACGAAGAGTCGCAGGATTAGCATGAAAACGTCATCATAAGCATTGAAAAGCGCCTTACGTTTTTGCCGTAAGGCGCTTTTTTGTAGCAATGTACTTCGTATAACTAGGTACGCGGCAAGGTTACCCCACGCTGCCCCATATACTTTCCGCCCCGGTCTTTATACGAGGTTTCGCATACTTCGTCGGACTCTAAGAACAACATCTGGGCGACGCCCTCATGAGCATAGATTTTTGCCGGCAGGTTGGTGGTGTTAGAGAATTCCAGCGTAACGTGCCCCTCCCACTCGGGCTCCAGCGGCGTCACGTTGACAATAATGCCACAGCGCGCGTAAGTGGATTTCCCCAGGCAAATAGTCAGCACGTTACGGGGAATACGGAAATACTCCACCGTGCGCGCCAGCGCAAAAGAGTTCGGCGGAATAATACAGACATCGCCTTTAATATCGACGAAGCTGTTCGCGTCAAACGCTTTGGGATCAACAATCGCTGAGTGAATATTGGTGAAGACTTTGAATTCGTCTGAGCAGCGCACATCGTAACCGTAGCTTGAGGTACCGTAGGAAATCACGCGCTGTTCGTTCACGTAGCGCACTTGCTCGGCTTCAAACGGCTCAATCATCGCGTCGCTTTTGGCCATGCGACGAATCCAATTATCAGATTTGATACTCATTTATGTCGTTATCACTCACTAAAGGAAATAGTTGGGCCGTCGCCTTGGTTCGCGCTAACCGCTTCAGCGACTTTTTGGGCAATAGTCGCAAAGGTTTGACTCACCGCCCCGTCAGGTTCGGATACCACACTCGGGCGTCCCGAATCTGTCAGCTCTCGGATGGAGAGCGTCAGCGGCAGGCGTCCAAGTACTTGGGTATCGTACTCCTGGGCGATGTTATCGCCACCACCTGTGCCGAAAATAGCCGCTTCATGGCCGCAATTTTCGCAGTGGTAGAGGCTCATATTTTCCACCACGCCAAGCACCGGCACGTTGACCTTGCGGAACATTTCGATCCCTTTACGGGCATCTAACAGCGCAATATCCTGTGGGGTGGTCACAATCACCGCCCCTGCCACCGGCACTTTCTGGGCCAGGGTCAGTTGGATATCGCCAGTACCTGGGGGCATGTCGATCAATAGAAAATCGAGATTATCCCATTGGGTTTGCGTCAGCATCTGCTGAAACGCGCCCACTACCATCGGCCCGCGCCACACCATTGGCTCACGGGTATTGACCATAAATGCCATCGACATGGCCTGAATGCCATGGGCCTGGAGCGGAAGGAATTTGTCATTACTTGCCGCCTGGGGGCGCGTACCCTCTTTAACACCGAGCATTTGTGCCTGGCTGGGTCCATAGATATCCGCATCCAGGACACCCACGCGATAGCCCTGTGCTGCCAGCGCTAATGCCAAATTCACGGTGACGGTGGATTTTCCCACGCCTCCCTTGCCCGATGCCACTGCAATAATATGTTTAACCCCATCCATTCAATGGCACTCCTCGTTTTAAGCTCTTAATAACTGAATTAACGTTGAGTGAATGATACGCCTCACAGCCAAAATCATAAACCAACAACAAGTGGGCGGATGCCGGTTCCCCGACATCCGCCCTTACTTTTCTAACGCGAAAGGTGCGTTACAGCATTACTATCCCGCCACTTATTAGCCAGCGTTTTGCTGCGACTCTTCACTGCCACCATCGCTGTCATTGGCACTCTCACTTGAAGAGTTCCCATCTGACGAGCCCCCATTCGACGAGCTATCAGAAGAGCTATCAGAAGAGCTATCAGAAGAGCTGCTCGGGGAAGATGATGCAGCCTCACCCGCTGACTCTTCTGCATCGGCCAAACGGCTGTCTAACGTCGACAGCTCATCGCGCCATTCACTTAACTGGCTCTCTAAACGCTCTAGCTGGCTTTCACGCTTTTCGATATCACTCTCAACGCTGGCCACTTCTTCACGCCCAATATCCAGGGCAACCATGACGTCATCCAGCTCACTGCGCACCTGACTCAAGCTCTGCTCTTCTTCTTCGCGCAGCGCCGTTAGCGAATCAACATCACTTTGCAGCTCATCGCGTTCGCTGGTGAGTGAGTCACGCTCATTTTTTAGCTCACCAAGCTCGCTCTGGACACTCGAAATTTCCTCTTCTAAGCCACTTAGCTGTTCATTTGACTGGCTAATCTGATCTTCCAGCGAGGACAACTCATCTTCGGTATTGCCCAGCTCTTCGATCGCTTGCTGACGCTGCTGCTCCGCTTCCTGACGGGCAGCCTCAGCCTCCTGGCGGGCTTCTTCAGCACTAGAACGCGCTTCTTCTACTTGCTGGAGGGCACTTTCCGCCTCATCCCGAGTGCTGGTGATTTGATCACGCTCTTCGCGCAACGCAGTCATCTCGCTTTCAGCGCTCTCTACCTGCTCATTAAGAGAGGCAATTTCTTCTTCCAGCGCATCGCGCTCGGACTCAAGCTCTTCTAAACGCGACTGCACATCGCTGACATTGCCTTGGGCACTCTCAAGCGACGAGCTGGCCTCTTGCTGTTGAGCCTCAAGGGACGCCATCTCCTCTTGCAGCGCGGCTAAATTGGTTTCAGCTTCCTCAATTTCGCTAATGCGCTGGCTCATTTGGCTATTTTCCTGCTCAGCGCTGGCGAGCTGCTCTTCTAAGCTATCGACACGATCCTGGCGAGAACCTGCATTAGACTGCGCCATAATGGCCCAGATAACGGCAATGGCGGCGATACCAGCAATCGCTTTTACCCGGTTATCTTGAAAGAGGGTTTTCATGTCCGACTTTTTAGCCGGTTCTGGCTTGTTGGCAGGCGACTGGTGATCCGAGTGGTTTGCTTCCGACATTATGCGTTCCTCTATGGTCTTAGCTAACGTTTGTCCAAGCTAACAACAATCAGTTGCGCGATGATCAAGTACATAGGTAATGCGCTAACCGTGAATGCTCTCCCCCTTCAGCATACACAGCTCACTGTATCTAGCCAGTCTGTTTGCAAAATCGTGTACAAATGTTGCTACTGCGTTACCAGACATGTAGGAACGATTATTATTTTAGCCAGAAGGAGGATGCTTTCCCTCATGAAAACCAGAGGCCTCTCCGCTCAGCGCATCAAACCAATCCAGTGTGGTATGCAGTGACACTACGCTGCCCACTATTAGCAGCGTAGGCGGTTTAATGTGGCCCGCCAAGAAAGTATCTGGTAATCCAGATAACGTCCCCACATGGGTACGCTGTCGGCGGGTCGTGCCCTGTTCAATCAGCGCCAGCGGTGTGTCTGGCGCTAAACCATGCTTAACCAGCGCCTGGCTGATCACCTTTACGGTGCCCAGCCCCATATAAAACACCAAGGTTTGCCCAGGCCGCGCTAACGCATCCCAATCAAGCTCACACTCCCCCTGCTGTAAATGCCCGGTGATGAAACGCACCGACTGGGCATGGTCGCGATGGGTCAAAGGAATGCCCGCATACGCCGCGCAGCCTGATGCCGCCGTCACCCCTGGGATGACTTCCACGCTCACTTGTGCTGCCACCAGCGCCTCAAGCTCCTCTCCGCCCCGGCCAAAAATAAACGGATCACCACCTTTAAGGCGCACGACACGCTTACCCTGCTGAGCCCACTTTACAAGCGCTTGATTAATCCCCTCTTGAGGGACGCTGTGCAGAGAGCGTGCTTTACCCACATAAAATCGCTGCGCCTGTGGCGGTATAAAGGCGACTATTTCACCGCTAACCAAGCGGTCGTACAGCACCACTTCAGCGGACTGCAGTCGCTTATACGCTTTTAGCGTCAATAACTCCGGGTCGCCAGGGCCCGCGCCCACTAGACTTACCAAGCCGTATGGCTGAGCCGTTTGCTCTCGTCCTGCTTCCAAGAATCCACCCCAGGAATAAAAAAGTTTTTTAATATGCAAAAAAGTAATTAATTTTACCACTAAATGCCAATAACACCTTGTCTATTGCTTATAATGCAATCGAATATATATAAATAGAACATATATATTCTAAAAAAATATAGATAATAGCCATTTTGTCTGCAATGGCTTACATCCTGATTACGTATTTAGGGCTAATCTTCACGATCGAATTTAAATTGGCATATGTTTGGAGATTCACGCATGCCCGTGAATGATATAGACGCACCAGAGCGAGTCAGTGCAGACCACCTCGTACCCCACATACCAGGCGTTATCTTTCAGTTTCATCGCGCGCGCAATGGTCATATGCGGTTCCCCTACTTGGAGGGCGGCGGCGTGGCTCTCAAACATATTGACCGGGAACTGCTCGCCGAAAATGCAGGGCAGCTAGTTGAGCAACTGACCGGCAACGACCACCCCAAGATAATGTCCGCTATCGAACGCTCAGCCCGCTGGATGTTGCCTCTCACCACACGCTTTAGGCTACCGTTTCCACAAGACAAACCACACTGGATTGCGGTTAGCGCCAAACCCAAGCCCGTCGTCGATGGCGTGCAGTGGAACGGCATAATGATGGATATTAGCGATCAAGTCAGCGAAGAGCAGCGGCTGCGCAAACTATGCGATACAGACCCCCTGACTCAACTCCCCAATCGACGCAAGCTCATGATGCACTTAACCCATGTTGCATCGCTTAGCGCCCGCCACGGCACACCGCTCTCCATCATGATGATCGATATTGATCACTTTAAGCGGCTTAATGATCGTTGGGGACATCTGCACGGGGATGATGTGCTTAAACAGTTGGCAACCTACGCCCAGTCGCTGCTGCGTTGCGAAGACATGGTGGCTCGGTTGGGAGGAGAAGAGTTTATGGTCGTGCTGCCGCTTACTCCGCTGCAGCAATGCCATGCACTTGCCGACCGCTTACGCCAGGCTATCAGTGTACGCGACTTCGGTATGGGGCCAGGCCAAGTGACGCTGAGTATTGGGGTTGCCGAATATCGCTGTGGCGAACCCCTCACGAGTCTGATCGAGCGGGCCGACCAGGCGCTGTATAGCGCCAAAGACGTTGGTCGTGACTGCGTTTGCCATCTACGCTGATAAAGCATACTCAATTGCAGGAGCCAAACAATGACAAGGCTAGCCGACGCCATTTGTGAACCGTGCAGCAAAGATGTTCAACCTTTAAGTAAAGATGAAGCCCAAGAGCGGCTAAAAAGCCTCAGCCAGTGGCAGATTGTCGAGCACGATGGCATCATGAAGCTGTCGCGAAGTTTTAAATTCCGTGACTTTGCCAGCGCATTGGCATTTACCCAAGGCGTTGGCGATATTGCAGAGCAGGCTGGCCATCACCCCGTTATCGTGACCGAGTGGGGCAAAGCCACCGTCACGTGGTGGTCTCACGCTATTAAAGGCCTGCATCTTAATGACTTCATTCTTGCCGCCAGAACCGACGAGGTAGCCGAATAAATGTTTGAGCATATTGAGCGAGTCCCAGGAGATGCCATTCTCGGGCTGATCGAAGCTTTCAAGAAAGATACCAATCCGCAAAAGGTGGATTTAGGTGTTGGTGTTTACCGCGATACCCAAGGCAATACGCCGGTAATGCGCGCCGTTAAGGAAGCAGAAGCTCGCCTGCTCAAGAATGAAACGACGAAAACCTATATCGGTTCTCACGGCGCGCCCAGCTATGGTGAAGTAGTACTTCCCATGGTATTTGGCGCTGAGTCACCGGTACTCAAAGCCAACCGTGCCAGCGCTACCCAGTCGCCTGGCGGCACCGGCGCCCTGCGCCTAGCAGCCGACTTCATTTCCACTCAGTTGCCGGGCAAAGGTATCTGGGTAAGCGACCCAACATGGCCCAACCACCACGGTATTTTTACCGCCGCGGGTATTGAGCTGCACAAGTACCCCTACGTTGACCCCGACAACCGTCTCGACTTCGACGGTATGCGTACAGCGCTAAAAAGCATTCCAGAAGGCGATGTAGTCGTACTCCACGCCTGCTGCCATAACCCGACCGGGTTTGACCTTTCCCACGACCAGTGGCAAGAAGTATTAGAGATCGTCCGTGAGCGCAAGCTGCTGCCGCTGATCGACTTTGCCTATCAGGGCTTTGGCGAAGGGCTGGACGAGGATGCTTACGGCGTTCGCTTACTGGCGGAAAACCTCGACGAAGCGATCATCACCAGCTCCTGCTCCAAGAACTTCGGTATTTATTGTGAGCGTACCGGCTGCTTGATCATGGTGGCAAAAGACAGCGAGCAGATGGACAACATTCGCTCACAGGTCGCGATCGTGGCACGGGAAAACTACTCAAACCCGCCTGCACACGGCGGCTCTATCGTCAGTGAGATCCTCCACGATCCAGAGCTGACTGCGCTATGGCGTGAAGAGCTCACCGAAATGCGTGACCGTATCAATACTCTGCGTCGCGATTTCGTTGAAGCACTGAAACCCTATGGCCTGGACGAGAAGTACGCCTGCGTAGCTGAACAGCGCGGTATGTTCTCCTACACAGGCTTAACGCCGGAACAGGTAGATCGGTTGCGCGATGAGTTTGGCATCTACATGGTACGCTCGGGTCGCGCTAACGTAGCGGGCTTCTCCCATGAGAACCTGCCCTACCTGGCCAAAGCGATTGCCGCTGTCAACGACTAGCTAGCAAGCATTGCCGCACTACAAACGCCCAGGCCTACCTGGGCGTTTTTGTGTGCTGAATACTTGACCGATTAGTCAACACTTCGGCACACTCAGCGTTGCCTTGTATACAACACACCATAATCAAGAGGCCTAACATGGCGGCTGCCAGCACCCACTACCCCTGGTACAAAAAAGAAGACACCGACGCGTTCTTCGCCCTGTTCCAAAACAATATTGCCAACTTTGTCATTATTGCCATCACCATGCTGGGCATGGGATTCCCCTCTTCCATTGTCTATGGGCAGGTGCTGCCAGGCGCGGCAGTAGCGGTAATGGTCGGTAATTTCTACTATGCCTGGAGCGCGGCAAGACTGGCCCGCAAGGAGAACCGTGCCGATGTAACGGCGCTCTCTTACGGTATCTCAACGCCGGTTATGTTTGTGTTTCTATTCGGCGTACTGCTACCCGCCAAACAGCTCACCGGTGATGCAGAAATGGCCTGGAAAGTAGCCGTCGCCGCCTGCTTTATCAGCGGCGCCATCGAAGCCGCAATCAGCATAATTGGCCGCTGGGTGCAGTACCACCTACCGCGCGCTGCCATGCTGGGCGCCGTTGCGGGTGTCGCACTGACGTTTATCGCCGGTGAAATGCTGTTCAAAACGCTGGAAATGCCGATTATTGGTCTACTGGTGCTAGCGATCATTATTGTTGGGCTGGTCGCACGAGTGAGTATGCCGTTTAAACTCCCCACCTCACTATTCGCCATTATCGTCGGTACCGCCATGGCCTATTTAATTGGCGACGCCGGCACCGAGCGCTTTAGCGATGCGTTCACGCACTTGGGCTTTTATCCATTACTTCCCAACCTAGCCTGGTTTGAAGGGCTGGGATTACTGCTGACCAGTATGCTGGCGGTACTCACCGTGGTGCTGCCGATTACGCTCTATAACGCCATTGAGACGATGAACAACGTCGAGGCGATGGAGGCCGCAGGCGATAAGTACGATGTGCGGGAGTGTCAGGCGGTTGATGGCGCAGGCACCATGATTGGCGCGCTGTTTGGCGGCGTCTTTCCTACCACGGTCTATATTGCCACCGTAGGGGCCAAGTGGATGGGCGCAGGCCGGGGCTACAGCCTGCTCAACGGCGCGGTATATGCGCTGGCTACCATGTTCGGCTTAATCGCTGCCCTAGCCGCAATCATTCCCGTTTCAGTGGTCGCACCGATTTTGGTCTTTGTCGGTATGTCGATGATTGCCACCGCGTTTCAGTCCAACGACACACGCTACTATCCTGCCGTGGCGTTGGCCATGCTACCCTACTTCGCCAACTACGTGATGACGCGCTTTAACCGCGGGGCTGGTGAGGTCGTCACCGATATATCCAGTGCCATTGTGGTGATGGGCCAAGGGGCTATGTTTATGGCCATTCTGTTGGGCGCTATGACGGTATCGGTGATTGATCACCAGTTCCGACGCGCGGCCGCCTTCGCTGCCATTGCCGCGGGCTTTTCCTTCGTTGGGCTGATGCACGCCCCCGAACTGTCATTCAATGCTGCCCCAGAGTTCGTGATGGGCTACTTAGGGATGGCGCTGCTGTTTATCTACTTCTCCTTTCAGGAAGCTGGGCGCCTGCGTTAATTAACGAATCCCGCCTGCCGATGCGGGCGGGAAAGAATGCGCCGCATGACTTGCCACGCCATCAAGCCTGCCAGCAGGTTGCCTACGGCGGCGCCCGCCGCCAGCCCCCACCAACCGAAGAACTGTGAACCTAACCACAGGCAGGGCAAATAGCAGATAAACAGCCGTGCGCTGGATAGCAGCATCGCTCGCAGCGGCCAACCTAGAGCATTGCCCGCCGAAACCACTAACATACAAACGCCCAGCGCTGCGTAGCTTGGCAGCAGAAAGCGAATCAGCAGGGTCAGCTCGTTTTGTACCTCTGGATTGCCTGCTAAGGCCATGGCTAGCCAGGGAGCCCCCAGGGCCAGTAGCACTCCCAGACTAAGCTGCCAAACCAGCGCGACCTTTACCGCCAAACGCATAAGCTGCTGAATTTGCCCCCAATCTCCGGCACCATAGCAGCGTCCTAACCACGGCGGTAGCGACATGGTCATAGCCAGAATAACCATCAGGGAAAGCGTTTCCAAACGGCTCGCCAACCCCCAGGCCGCTACTTCACTTTCACCCAGACCCGCCACCACTGAGATTGCCAGCATCGCAGCCAAGGGCGGCATCAGTTGGCTGACCATCGCAGGGGCGGCAATGCCAGTAAACGGTCGCCACGACTGCCTCGCCTCTAGCCATAGGCCTTGCTGCGATGCCCACTGGCGTTTGAGCAGTTTACGTGTAGTGACCAACAGACCCACTGAGAAGGCAATTGCAGTTGCCCAGGCAGCACCGGGCAATCCCCAACCCTCCCAATCGCCGACACCAAAAATCAGTAGTGGATCGAGCACCAGGTTCACAACACTACTGAGAACCATCATTTTACCTGGTAAACGGGTATCGCCATGGGCACGGAAAATGCTGTAGCTGAAATAGAGCAGTGCTCCCAGCCAGGCGGACAACAGTTGCGGCCCCCAGTAAATATGGATATAGGAAAGCGTCGTTTCATCGGCGCCAAGGAGCTGAAAAACGGGCACATGGAACACCCACAAGGCAAACGCCAACAGACCAATCACTCCGCCACCTGCCATTAATACCAGGCTGCTCAAGCGCCTCGCTCGCTCCCCTTCCCCTGCGCCGAGCGCCCGGGAAATAAGTGCCGCAATGGCGATACCCATACCCACTTGAATGCCGATAATCAGAAATGACAGCGGAAAGGTGAACGACTGCGCCGCTAGCTGTGCGGTACCCAAACGGGCAATAAAGGCGCTATCAACAAGTTGAAAACCCAATAGCGCCAACACCCCGATGGCCATTGGCCAGGTTTGCCGCCATAGGGTTATCGCCAACTCGCGTTGCTGCATCACAATTGCCAAGCCAACTCTCCTTTTATTCGCCTTAAACGCAAAAACGCCACCACCCCTCGCGGAGTGATGGCGCTTAACTAAAAGTACTCTTTACTGACGAATACCTTCAAACGTGACGTACAGCTCAAGCTCATGCATGGATTCTGGAAAATCGCTCATGTCGATTCCGTAATCACTCAACGTCAGCGTAGTGCTGCCTTCGAAACCAGCACGGTAGTTACCCCAAGGGTCATCACCCTCACCCATCAGTGTAACCGGCATTTCAATCTCTTGGGTTTCGCCATGCAGGGTCAGATCACCAGTCAAGACGCCTTCATTTTCACCCGTTGATTCAAAGCCTGTGGAGCTAAATGTGGCGGTAGGGAACTCACCGGCATTAAGGAAATCTTCGCTCAAGATATGGCGATCACGCTCGGCGTGATTGCTGGTCAGGCTATCAACCTGCACTTCGATTTCAGCAGAAGACGCGTCGAGATCTTCAGGATCATAGGCAAACTGACCATCGAACTCTTCAAAGCTGCCGAGAATGTAGGAGAAGCCCAGATGTGAAATTTTAAACTGGACAAAAGCGTGCTGACCTTCGGTATCAATCTGATAATCAGCTGCCTGCGCTTGGCTCAAAGGTACCAGCGCTACAGCGGCGATCGCGGATGCAAATGCTGTCTTCTTGAACATATTGAATTGCTCCTTGCTTTACTTAATAGGCACCGCGGGCAGTCAATTATCTTACCCGCAGTGTTTAGAAAAACGTGTATACAGACAACGTCATTAACTTGGTGCGTTTTAATTGCCAGCTTGGCTATGCGCTGGGTTTAACATGCGTACCAAGGTTTTATGCCGACCTAACCAATGGTGCTTAACAGCAGCAAGGGCGTGGCCCGCTGCCAGGATCATCAACGCCAGGGCGCTGTACCAGTGTACGGTGCCCGCCTGGCTTGCCTGATTGGGCAAGTCATATAGCAACGCCGGCACCTCAAACCAACCAAACACACTAATACCACGTCCATCAGCAGTAGAAATTAAATAACCGCTCACCATAACGACTATTAGAAGCACATAGAGCGCAATATGACCGAGATGGGCAGCAATAGTTTCTAATCGACTCCCCTCGGCGTAGGGCGTCGGCTGTACGAAGCGCCATACCAAACGCGCAAAGGTAGCAAACAATAGCAAGATGCCAATCGAGCGGTGTACCCACGGCCCCTGATTATACCAAGGGTCATAATAGCCCAGGTCAGTCATCCACCAGCCCAGTGCAAACAGACCAATAATGGCCAGCGCGCTTAGCCAATGAAACAGAATACTAATCAATCCCCAACCGTTGCGACTGTTACGCCACATTGTGCTATTCCTCATTTTATCTATGGCTGCTTCAACTTAGCCAACGCGCTTATCAGATCTTGGATTACGCTATTCGTCCACGCCCAGAACCTTACCGCTAGAAGCTAATAAAAACCGCTGAAAAAAGCAGGATATTTCATTCGTAAAAACCATTGAATAACCAGGTAACAATTTTTACGCAGTTCGTCTTTCTAAAAAGACAAAGCCAATCCATTCTATAAAATCGAACAAAAAAAGCAAATATAACCAATTTTATAATTTTGTTTGCACGCTTACTATTAATGTATGTCCTAAAGGACATCCAGCAATGACCGAAAAACGGTACATAAACTTTCTATTAGAGAGCGCCAATCATGAAAAAAATGACCCTTATCACCGCTATTGCCATGACATTGACTTCTACTGCCGTTCTAGCTGAACAGGGATCTGGCGAGCTTAACCAGATTATTCAGCCTAGCTCTTCAGCGAATTACAGCACTGACAGCGTGCACCTGACACCAGCTGATTTGCCTTTGGTCAACGGCGATGCAAAGAACAACACCGTTGTTGCTCCGAGCTCTCACATCAATCACTCTTCCAGCAATGAAGATCAGGTTGCGCTGTCAGACCTGCCTCACCGCAACGCTTCTTGAAACAAATAAGGGGGCTTTGTTTGCACAGCATATGACCCATTAGGTTTCAAAACTACGAAAACCCACCTTCAAAGGTGGGTTTTCGTGACTGTGTAGGATTGCTTAACATCAATTAGCCAGCCAGAACATCCAAGCCACGAGCAAGATCGCGCTGGATATCCTGCTGACTCTCAAGCCCTACCGCCACGCGGATCAGCCCTGGCGCAATACCCGCCGCTTCTTTCTGAGCATCAGACAAACGCCCATGGGTAGTGGTGGCCGGATGAGTAATAGTGGATTTAACGTCACCCAAATTCCCTGTTATCGAAAGCATTCGGGTTGCATCGATCACCTGCCACGCACCCTCTTGTCCTCCTTTCACTTCAAAACCCAGCACCGCGCCAAACCCTTTCTGCTGCTGTTTAGCCAAATCGTGCTGAGGATGATTCTCCAGGCCGCTATAAAACACATGCTTAACCGCCGAGTGGGCATCCAGCCAACGCGCCAGGGTCAAGGCGTTTTCACAGTGAGCTTTCATACGCAGCGACAGGGTTTCCAGGCCCTTGGTAAAAATCCACGCGTTGAAGGGGCTCAAGCAAGGCCCGCAGGTGCGCACCACGCCGAACACTTCCTCAAGCAGCGCATGACTACCTACCACGGCACCACCAACTGCACGGCCTTGGCCGTCCAAATACTTGGTCGCTGAGTGAATAACCAAGTCAGCACCTAACGCCAAGGGCTGCTGAAGTGCCGGGGTAAGGAAGCAGTTATCTATCGCCAGTAGCGCATCGTGACGTTTTGCCAACGCAGACAGGGCCGAAATATCGGCAATTTCTGACAGTGGATTTGAGGGCGTTTCGGCAAACAGTAGCCGCGTTTTGGGAGTAATCGCCGCTTCCCAGGCAGCAACGCTGGAAAGTTCCACATAGCGCGTGGTAATACCCAGCTTACCTAGATACTTATCGAACAGACTAACCGTCGAGCCAAATAGCGACCGGGAGGCCACAATCTCGTCCCCTGCGGAAAGCAGTGCCAGCGCAGTGGAGAGAATAGCGGACATACCCGAGCTGGTGGCCACACAACGCTCGCCACCTTCAAGGGCCGCCAGGCGGCGCTCAAAGGTATGCACTGTCGGGTTGGTAAAGCGCGAGTAGACGTTGCCCGGCTCCTGCCCACCAAATTTACGCGCCGCTTCTGCAGCGCTTTCGTAGACAAAGCTTGAGGTCGGAAAAATAGGCTCCGAGTGTTCTTGCTCGAAGGTGCGCTGATGGCCCGCACGGATAGCCAGCGTCTCTAATGACCACTCATCCTGGTGACCGTCTTCCTGATGATTATCATCATGCATAAGACTTCTCTCCTAATCGTCCAGGTCATCGTCCTGATTGTGCATATCGACCAGGGCATGATCACCGGCACTTTGATCCTTGGCGGAATCATTACGGCTAGCTTCCAAGGCGGCCAGGTAGGCGTCGTCGATATCACCAGTCACGTAATTGCCGTCAAACACCGAGCAATCAAACTCTTCCATTTCCGGGTTCACTTCGCGGCAGGCCGCTTTTAGATCCTCTAGGTTTTGATAGAAGATACGGTCAGCGCCAATCAAATCCCCTACTTCCTCTTCGCTGCGGCCATGAGCAATCAGCTCAGACGCTGCAGGCATATCGATGCCATACACGTTGGGGAAACGTACCGGGGGCGCCGCCGAGGCAAAATAGACCTTGCGTGCCCCGGCATCGCGGGCCATTTGAATGATCTGCTTACAGGTCGTGCCGCGCACAATGGAGTCGTCCACCAGCAAAACGTTTTTGCCTTTAAACTCAACGTCAATAGCATTGAGCTTTTGGCGTACCGATTTTTTACGCTGAGTTTGCCCCGGCATAATAAAGGTACGGCCAATATAGCGGTTCTTCATGAATCCTTCGCGGTAGGTCACCCCGAGGTGCTGCGCCATTTCAAGGGCGGAGGTACGCGATGTATCAGGGATCGGGATGACCACGTCAATATCGTGATCCGGCCACTCGTTGAGAATGCGATCCCCCAGCTTACGCCCCATCTGCATCCGGGTGCCGTAAACATAGGCGCCGTCCAACAGTGAATCGGGACGCGCTAGATAAACGTGCTCAAAGATACACGAACGTAGCTCGGGGCGGTCAGCACATACCTGGGTGTGAATATTGCCTTCGATGTCGACAAAGATGGCTTCGCCAGGCGATAGGTCACGCTCCAGTTCAAAACCACCCACATCCAAGGCGACGGATTCGGAGGCGATCATCACCGCCTGCCCGTTCTCCTCTTCGCGGGTACCAAACACCACAGGGCGAATACCGAAGGGGTCACGAAATGCCACCATGCCAAAGCCGTTAATAATCGCGACAGCGGCATAACCACCCTTGCAGCGACGGTGAACGCGACGCACGGCGTCGAAGATATCTTCCGCTTCCAGGTGCAAACCCTGCTTGCCCAGCTCGTGAGCGAAGACGTTGAGCAGCACTTCAGAATCGGAGCTGGTGTTGATGTGACGCAGATCGGTAGAGAACAGCTCCTGCTTCAACTGCTCAGAGTTGGTCAGGTTGCCGTTATGCGCCAGCGCAATGCCGTAAGGAGAGTTAACATAGAACGGCTGTGACTCAGCTTCACTTGAAGAGCCTGCCGTCGGGTAACGCACGTGACCAATGCCTAGGTTACCTTTTAGACGGGCCATATGACGGGTGTGAAATACATCACGTACCAAGCCGTTACTCTTGCGCAGTAGGAAGCGTCCCTCGCTCCATGTCATCATGCCGGCAGCGTCCTGGCCACGATGCTGAAGTACGGTCAGGGCATCGTAGATTCCCTGATTTACCGCCTGCTTGCCCAGAAGGCCCACTATACCGCACATTCACGTTACCTCGCTTAATGCCATGGCTTACCTAAGTCACATACCTAAGAAAGCCCGAACGTTCGTAGAATCGACTTCAGTAGCAGGTCAATCACCTGCCGGGATAACCTCACGCTCCGTCGCACTAGGCAGACGCAGTTCAGGTAGAGAGATGTCGCGCAGCGACGATGGCGCCTCAGGCAGCTCACGATCCCACTGATCTAACTGGCTCACCGCCCAATCGCGCAGTTGAATAAAGGTCGGTCGCAGCTCGGCTTGTTGCCACGCCTGCAGTTCCGCCAGCGGTGTGAGGGTAATCAGCACGGTAGCAATAAGCAAAATAACCGCCCCACGAGCAACACCAAAAGCGGCCCCCGCCACACGGTTCAAAAGCCCCATGCCTACCCACTCAATCGCCGCATGCACCAAGCGAATGACTATGCCGCAAAGCAAAATAACGGCAAAGATCACCAGTATAAAAGCGAGCACTAGGCGGGCATCAAAGCTATCGATAAACCCGCTCATCAGTTCGGCCACCGGTTCGGCGAGGACTCGGGCAACCATTAAGGCAACGACCCAGGCGGCCAAACCCAATGCCTCGCGAACAAATCCCCGGACGAATCCGGCTAGCATTGATAGCGCCAGCACGGCCAAGAACACCGCATCAATCCAGGTTAATGCCATCGTTTAGTCTCTTACCCGAACAAGCAGGCCCTGCACATTGGCCCGCTCTTTAATCGAGGACATGGCAGACTCCCCCTCCTCAGAAGTGGCATAAGGGCCCACAAAGACAGTGGTCATATTGTTATCGCGCTCACGCTGATAAACAGTAAACCCTTCACCCGAAAGCTGCTCGCTAAGGCGCTGCGCATTACCGGGCTCTCCAAAGCTGCCGACTTGCACCGCCCACTCTCCCTGAGCACTTGCTGAGGGGGTGGATGAGCTAGATGAGGAGCTTTGCGATGAACGTTGTGAAGAGCCCTGTGAAGAACCTTCACTGCTGTTTTGACCGCTGCCACTATTGCTGGCAATCAGGTCAGCAATAGGGTCGCTATCGGAGGTCTCCGGCTCTTCATCCGGTTCACTGGATCCCGCCGCCTCGGGACTCGAGGGCGACTGATTAGCAGCAGTAATTTGATCGGTTTCCGGCAACCTCGGATCGACGTCAATAGGCATATCGCCCTCTTCATTACGGGGCGCTGACGATAGAGACGGCTCGCCGATGGTTGAAGGCCTTTCCGGTGCAGGAACGTCACGGCGCTCCACTTCAACGGGCTGCTCGATCACAAAGTTCGGCTGGGGACGTTCTTCCCTTGGTGCGGGGTCGCTCATTAGCCACGGCACAAAGATCGCCAGTAGCGCGAGCAGAATCACAATACCGCTAATGCGTTCCGTTTTACCGTATTTCATTTCCGTCTCCATCAAGCGACGCAGCGCCTGTTGGCAGTGGTCGAGCTAACAGTGCCGCTACTGTAAAGAACGACCCGGTGGCCAAGACACGATCATTGGGCGTTAACATGTTAGCGAGCCAATCGACGCCTGCTTGCGGCGAATCAGCACTAAAATGCACCCGCCCTCCCTGAGCTATAATACGTTGCGACAACTCGCTTGCCTGGCAACCTCGCTCTCCGCTCAACGACACGCACACCCAATCACTAATGCGAGACGCTAACGTCTGTATGACACCGTCAATATCCTTATCATTCAACATGCCAATAAGGCCCCACTGCCGACCACCTTCCGGAGGTTGCGGCAAATGGCGAACGACATACTCGGCAGCATGAGGATTATGACCTACATCCAGGCACCAAGGCCCAATCCATTGCAGCCGCCCCGGCAACTGCACAGAACTCAACGCAGCTTGCACGCGCGCCGCTTCCAACCCAAGCCCTGCAAGCACAAGCGCCTGCAAAGCAGTGGCGGCGTTATCGATAGGCAGCCCCGGCTCGGGAAGCTCGTCAATAACAATGCGTTGACCATCCGGATGCTGCCCCTGCCAGCGCCATTGCGAAGGCTCAGAAGCCATCGTCTGATGGGCAAATTGCTGGCCCAAACAAAACATAGGCGCCGCCAGCACCTGAGCACATTCAGCGACACTGGAAGGTAACGTTTGGCTACCTAGCACGGCGGGACGATTGGCACGAAAAATACCGGCTTTTTCACGCCCAATCTGGGCTAAATCGGTGCCTAAAAAGTTAGCGTGATCCTGAGCAATAGTGGTAACAATGGCCACATCCGCATCAATAATATTGACTGCATCAAGGCGCCCACCCAGCCCCACTTCTAGCACCGCAAGATCAAGCTTTGCATTGGCCAAGCACCACAGCCCGCACAGTGTCCCCGCTTCAAAATAGGTAAGACTGATTTCACTGCCCTGCAATCGTGCCTGCTCAACCTGCTCAAAGCCTTGCACCAGCAGTTGGTCATCGGCTTCCTGACCATCGATTTTAACGCGTTCGTTGTAGCGCAATAAATGGGGAGAAGTGTAGGTACCCACTCGCCAACCATGGGCACGGGCAACGCTATCAATCATGGCAAGGGTTGAGCCCTTGCCGTTGGTGCCTGCTACCGTAATAACGCGGGGGGCGATGGGGCTTGAAAGCAGCCCCATCCGTTTAGCCACCTGCGATACCCGCTCCAGGCCCATATCAATCCCTACCGGATGCAGCGTTTCCAAATGCTGGAGCCACTGTTGCAAAGAGTAGAGCGGCAAAGAAGGTGTCTGCAGAGAGTCAGGCATTGCGCGAATGGTCATCACTCTTAACGAAAGTGGTGTCCTTCTTAGGCGCCTCAACTTTCTCAAACGTGACGTCAGCGGTTTCCGCCAAGGTATCTTCCTCAACGATAGGCTCAACAACCTCTGCATCATCAGGATTGGTCGAACTCACCGGCGTTGCGTCGTGGTGGGTTAACTTACGCAGCACACTACCCACGCGGGCACGCATTTCATGACGATGAACGATCATGTCGACGGTACCATGCTCAAGCAGAAACTCACTGCGCTGGAACCCTTCTGGCAAGGTTTCACGCACCGTTTGCTCGATGACCCGCGGGCCTGCAAAACCAATCAAGGCATTGGGTTCGGCAATATTCAAGTCACCCAACATGGCTAGTGAGGCTGAAACACCGCCAAAGACGGGATCCGTAAGCACAGAAATATACGGCACACCCGCTTGTTTGAGCTTTTCAAGCGCGGCGGATGTTTTAGCCATCTGCATCAACGAGAAGAGTGCTTCCTGCATACGTGCCCCACCGGAGGCGGCAAAGCACACCAGCGGGATGTTCTCTTCCAGCGCCACGGTAGCGGCGCGAACAAATTTCTCGCCGACCACTGCCCCCATTGAGCCGCCCATAAAGGTGAACTCAAAGGCAACGGCAACGACCGGAAGACCATCCAACTCACCGCGCATAGCGACCAGCGCATCTTTCTCGCCAGTATCTTTTTGCGCCGCAGTCAGGCGGTCTTTGTATTTTTTAGAGTCGCGAAACTTCAACCGATCATTGGGTTCGATTTCCGCCGCGATCTCTTCGCGTTCTGCTTTATCCAAGAACCAGTCCAAGCGTTTGCGTGCCGTCAAGCGCAGATGGTGATCGCACTTGGGACAGACGCTGTTATGTTTCTCTAGCTCAGGGAGGTAGAGAACCGCTTCGCACTTGGGACATTTACGCCAGAGGCCGTCGGGCACGCTAGCGCGACGGTCTTTACGCTGGATGCGACCCATGGAGGGTACGATCTTGTCTAACCAGCTCATATCAAAAAGGCTTCCGTTATACGTCAACGCCTGGCAGAACCAGGCTCGATGAGTGTCGTGAATCTATTCAGTATAGGCGATAAAGCAATCCGCTTTAGGCATCCATCGCCGTACGCATTTCTGCTAATACACTTTTCAACTGGCCCGCAATGGTTTCCGGCGCATCGACACTTTCAGCGATGCGGTTAACCAAAGCGCTACCTACAATCACACCATCGGCGACTTTAGCTACTTCAGCGGCCGTCACGCCATCGCGGATACCGAAACCAACACATAGCGGTAAATCGGTCATCCCCCGCAGCGGCGCCAAGTGCTCGGCCACATCGTCTGCGTTCAGGGTGGCGGCACCGGTCACGCCTTTCAGCGAAACGTAGTAGAGGTAGCCCTCGCCATGGGCGCATATTGTAGCGGCACGCTGGTTAGAAGTGGTAGGCGCAACCAAAAAAATCGCCGCTAAATCCCGCGATTTTAGCAGTGGCCCAATCTCTTCGGCCTCTTCAGGCGGCATATCTACAATCAGCACACCATCAACGCCCACGCTGGCAGCTTGATCAGCAAAGTTTTCGTAGCCAATTCGTTCAATCGGATTCAAGTAACCCATCAACACAACCGGTGTGGTGGTATCGGTTTGGCGGAACTCTTTGACCATCTGCATAAGGTCGACCAGCCGTGTGCCCTGCTTTAACGCACGCTCACAGGCTTTTTGAATGACCGGGCCATCCGCCATGGGGTCGGAAAAAGGCACGCCTAGCTCAATCACATCGGCACCTGCTTCCACCAGAGCATGCATAAAACCAACGGTGTACTGAGGTGCTGGATCACCTGCGGTGATGTAAGGGATCAGGGCCTTGCGGCCCTGCTGCTTAAGTTCACTGAAACGCTGATCAATACGGTTCATGCTCGCCCTTAAAAAAAGCTGACCTTAAAATTCGATGCCATCAATCTTAGCAACGGTCATGATGTCTTTGTCGCCACGCCCGGAGAGGTTGACCACGATATGCTGGTCAGGACGCATGGTAGGCGCCAATACCTTGGCATGGGCCAGCGCATGGGCCGACTCAAGGGCCGGCATAATGCCTTCCATGTGGGTCAGTTCGCGAAACGCTTCGAGCACTTCTTTATCGTTAGCGGCCACATAGGAGACCCGACCCACGTCTTTCCAAAGCGCGTGTTCGGGGCCTACGCCAGGATAATCCAGGCCAGCTGAAATGGAGTGCGTATCCGACACCTGCCCGGCTTCATCTGACATTAAGTAGGTGCGATTGCCGTGGAGCACGCCACGCGGCGCATTGGATGCCAGCGGCGCCGCGTGGCGGCCGGTTTCGACGCCATCGCCACCGGCCTCCACGCCATACATGGCCACGTCGTCATCTTCCACAAAGGGGTAGAACAGACCCAAAGCATTAGAGCCACCGCCCACGCAGGCAATCAGCGCATCGGGAAGACGGCCGATCTGCTCCAGCGACTGGCGGCGCGCTTCACGCCCCACCACCGCGTTGAAATCGCGCACCAGCAGCGGATAAGGGTGCGGGCCCGCCACGGTACCGATGATATAGAAGGTGTTGTCAACGTTGGTGACCCAGTCACGCAGCGCTTCGTTCATGGCGTCTTTGAGGGTGCGGGTACCGGACTCTACCGGAATGACCCGAGCGCCCAGTAGGCGCATACGGTAAACGTTAAGCTTTTGACGCTGTACGTCTTCAGCCCCCATATACACGTCGCACTCAAGCCCTAGGCGAGCAGCAACGGTCGCCGAGGCAACGCCATGCTGGCCCGCCCCGGTTTCAGCGATAATGCGTGGTTTGCCGGTTTTTTTGGCCAGCAGTGCCTGACCAATGGTGTTGTTTACCTTGTGAGCGCCGGTATGATTCAGATCTTCCCGTTTCAACCAAATCTGTGCGCCCCCAAGACTCGCCGACCAGCGTTTGGCGTGGTAGAGCGGCGATGGACGTCCCACATAGTGGGCAAGATCGTAGTCAAACTCGGCCTGAAAGTCAGGGTCATCACGCAGGCTTAAGTACGTTTTCTCCAACTCTTCCAACGCAAAGCTCAGGGTTTCTGACACAAACCGACCGCCGTAAGGGCCAAAATGACCACGGGCATCCGGCATTCGGGTCAGATCGCTGAACTTGGTTTTTGGTGTAGGCGTCGCAGAAACAGTCACAGGGATACCTCACAAGATCGCCAGAGCAGGCAAACAATAAATGAATCGACGTAAACACGTAGCTCGATAAAATACCCATAAGCAATACGCATAAATTACACAAAAACTAGGCTTACATAAACTTATGCGGGGAACGCTAGTGGGTGTCGGCTAACGCCACATGACGCACGAAAGACGCCATCTTGTCAGCATCTTTACAGCCGTGAGAGGCTTCAATACCACCGGACACATCCACTGCATAAGGCGCTACCTGACGCACAGCGTCAGCAATGTTATCAGCACTCAGCCCACCGGCGAGGATAACAGGTTTTGCAAGATTTGCGGGAATTCTAGACCAATCAAAGGTCTCCCCCGTGCCTCCCGGCGTCCCCGGTCGATATGCGTCTAGCAGCAGCGCCTGAGCATGATGATAGCGCTCGGCCTCATGGGTAAGATCTATCTCATCGCGCATGCGTAGCGCTTTCATCCAGGGTAGCGAAAAGCGCTGGCACTCATCGGGAGTTTCATTACCATGAAACTGAAGCATATCGAGATAGGGCAAGCACTGCTCAATGAGCTCAGCAGGCTGGTCGACAAACAGCCCCACGCGGGTCACAAAGGCAGGCACACGGGCAGAGAGCGCCACCAGTTGTTCGACATTCACGCTGCGCGCACTTTTTGGCCACATAACGAAACCCAAGGCATCCACGCCCAGCGCCACGGCGAGGTCAATATCCTCATCACGCGTAAAACCACAGAACTTTATTCGGGTGCGGATTTGCGGAGAAGCACTCATGACGACGCCTCCTGTTTAGGGGTAGCTGCCGGGTTACACAACGAGCGATTGCGTCGATAGGCCACCCGTGGCGTATCAGGAAGCTCGCGCTCTCCCGTCCACTCTCCAGTAAATGAGAGCAGATGCGGCCCCAACGGCTCTTTAGGCAGATCAAAGCGCTCATCGTAGACCGAATCGACAAAATGCAGCCCGCAGGCGGGTGCCGTCACATCCCCTTTGCGACGGTTTTTAAGCGCTAAAAGTTCACCAATATAAGCTTCATCTTGGGCACCGCGTCCGACGCTCACCAGCGCCCCGGCAATGTTGCGAATCATGTGGTGTAAGAACGCGTTGCCTTGAATATCGATCATCACCAACTGGCCGTAGCGCTTTACGTCCACAAAGTGCATATGTCGCCAGGGGGTTTTGGACTGACACCCAGCGGCCCGGAAGCTGGAAAAATCGTGCTCGCCTACCAGCGCCTGGGCAGCCCGGTGCATGGCATCGGCGTCTAACGGGTCACGGCACCAGGTCACATTGGCCCGCTCCAATACCGGGCGGCTGATCTGGTTCAGCAGCACGTAGCGGTAGCGGCGACCCAGGGCGCATAGGCGTGAATGAAAGTCATCGCCCACTGGTTTCACCCAGCGTACAGCAACGTCGCGGGGCAAATGGGTATTAGCGCCAAAGATCCAGGCTTTTTCGGAGCGCCCTACCGGCGGGTCAAAATGGACGATCTGACGGGTCGCATGCACCCCCGAATCGGTGCGCCCACTGGCATTCACCCGGATAGGCTCATTGGCCACCTTGGACAGCGCATCCTCTAACGATGCCTGAACCGATGCAGCATGGTTTAAGCGCTGAAAACCGCAGTAGCGGGTACCGTCGTACTCGATACCCATTGCCAAGCGGCCGGTAAGCGGAATTTTTTCATCGAAGTGATAGAACAGCGTCATCAAGCCACATCATTTTGAAGATTTTGAAGGATCGCTATTATCCAGGCCTCGCGGCTTGAATGCTACCTCTTCAATTTCCCACTCCTCTTCAAGTGGCCTACATGGCTGTTTCGCGGGAGGCGCCGGTGCGGCATGCGACTCACTGAAGAACTCCACCGTGGGCTGCATTGGGGTCTCGGTGCGCTGACCATCATGGGTGGGCGAAGCGCTGTTTAAGACCGGCGGGTGGTAATCGATAAAGCGATGGTCTGGGTCCTCAGCTGTTTCAGAAGGCTTGTCGGTTTGCTGCACATGAGCATTAGCAGCCGCAGGCTCAGAGGCAGGCATACCGGCACGGATAGAAGCTAGCAGTTGGCTCATGGGCATAGAACTCGGCGGCGGTGCTAAAGAGACATTTTGAGAATGGTCAGCGGAAACAGCGTATAGCTTCAGCCTCCGCTGACGCCCCTGCTCAGCGAGTCCCGATGCCTGACTTTTTTCATAGCGAAGGGGGTCGTCTTGCGATGGCGTCTGCCCTTGATCGTCGACCAGCCACTGATCGGTATCTAATGTCGGTGCGGGGTTAGTGGCAAGAGCATCGTTCTCAGCCTTGGGTTCTACGCGAGGCGAAGCCGCTGGCTTAACCACGGGTTCAGCCAGCGGAATGTCTTCCCAGGTCTCCTCTCGGCGCTTACGTAACCATGCCAACAGCACTAGCAGCAGTGTGATGGCGGCCAAAGCCAACGTCCACTGGTAGCGCTCAATTAAGCCAGCCACACCCGGGCTCTTCGTCTCATCCATGCTAGCAATGAGTGGCGCTGGAGGTGGCTCTTGAGCAGCCAACGTATCGCTTAGCGCCTGCGTTAAGGAGGCAACCTCACCACGCAGCTCATCAAGCTCAGCGCGCATCAACTCACGCTCTTCGAGAACCTGCTGTAATGTCGCTTGGCTTAGGTGCAGTTGCTCGGTCAGTTCCGAACGAGATAATACTTCAGGCTCGTCGACTTCCTCTTCAACCCCAGCTTGGTCGGCGGCTATGGAAGTAGCAGAAACAGACGTGGCGGCTTCAACCTTCGGTAGCGCCACTGTTTGCAAAGAGCCAGGGCGGCGTTGCTGCCAGGCTTCATTCATCGCTTTGATAGCAGCATCGGCGTCACCGTGAGAGCGCGCCAGAATGCGTTCAGAATTAGGCACCCGAAGTGTTTGCTCTGCACGCATGTCATTTATATTGCCCGATGGAAAGACCTCAGAGTTGGCCTCCAGCAGCGCCAGCATCATCTGCTGTACGCTCACCTCGTCAGGTTTAATACGCTCGGCAACGCTCCATAGGGTATCGCCGCTACCCACATAGGCACTCGATGGCGACGTCGAACTGGGCTGAGCAAGCGGAGGCGTGACGACACTGCTTACTGCTGACAAGCTGGGGGCAGCATTTTGAGCAAGCGCTTGATTCTGAGCATAGCCTTGGGGATCAAACAGTAGTGTTATGTCACGAAACTGCTGCCCGTCTGGCAACTCCACCGTTAACAGCAAATCAAGCCAGGGCTCCTGGATCGTTTTATCAGAGCTTAAGCGTACCTGCCGGCGCCCCTGCTGCTCTTGAATCTGGACGCGCACGCTGGCCGCTAATGGCGTCCATTCAAGGCCTGCTGAGGCAAAGGCTGGTGGCTCGGCAACGCTGATATGAATCTCGTCGAGGGCGTAATCACTGCTTTCGAGCAGAGGGATCGAAGCATCTAAAGGCGCATCCAGATATGAGCTGACACTCGCCTGCCCAAAACCAACGGCCAGCGCAATCGGACTTACTGCACTCAACGAGAGCCATGTAATCCATGCCAGTGATTTTTTCATGAATGTTCCCTGATCACCTACTTACTTTTAACGACTGATGCCAGATAATTTTACTAAGGAAGCTCTGAAAAAGTCACTGCCATCAGTGATAATACGGCTATCGTCAACTGCATAGGATTCAGTGCTGCCATGGATCAAATCACCTTCTCCGAAGCCGAGTACCAGAACAAGAAGAGAAAGACTC
>NZ_VCQL01000034.1:0-30074 GCF_005937175.1 Halomonas sp. ATBC28
TAGTGGGTGAACTTTTTCTGCAAGCCACTTAGACCATGCTGTTCAAAGTGTTTAACCCAACGCCTGACGGTTGTAGGGCCAAGACCGTACTGTCTGGCCAGACTCTTGTAACCCTGCTGTCCTTCTGCGTAGCGTTGCACTACTAGTAACTTGAACGCTTCATTATGTTTCGTCATGAAAAACACCCCAATCGTTGGATGAGCGTCCAACTTTTGGGGTGCAGTTCATTAGGCTGCCCTTTTTATTTGTGACTGGCTCTATTATTAAACTGTTACCCTCGCCGCTTCTGCTGGCGCTCGCGGTTATTGGCTTTGGCGCGATCGCTTTTACGTAGCATTACCCAGGTCGCGCCCAACCCTCCTTCCGAAGCCTGTGCGGAGACGTATGCCTGCACTTCCTCAAACTGGCAGAGCCACTTGGCCAGGTATGAGCGCAGTACGTTGGCGGGGCTATCGATCTCTCGCCCGCGGCCATGTACGATCATAACGGAGCGTAAATCGTGGGCGTAGGCTTCTTGAATAAAGGGAAACAGCATACGGCGGCACTCTGTTAATGGACGCCGAAGCAAGTGGAGCTGCGACTGAACGCTATAGCCCCCGTGCTTTAATTTATCGACTACGCCCTGCTGAATGCCCTCGCGGCGATACTCCATGGGATCAAAGGGGGGCAGCAGATCGACAAAGTCGTCGGACAGAAAATTGCGCGCCCCCATTTCTTCCTCTGCCCACTCCCGCCGAGCCAACTGGGATTCAGAGGGGCTTTTGCGATTAGCACCTGGGTCAGCACGATTTCTCGGTGGCAGCGGTTTCACATCCCCTACGAGAGCACGAAAATCCAGATCATCACGAAGCGGCTGATTCATTGCAGGCTCCTACGGCAGGTTCTAATGAACACCCATTTTACATGCAGACTTTACCAGCATAGCCTAGCAAACCTGGGTAGTTTGCTTAAGCAGATTCAAACAGTCGATAACATAGAACTTGTCATCCTCTGTCTGTAGCGACAAGCTAAGCATCCGTTTTTTATCGCCCCATTCACATTCTTATCCTACATTGCGAGGCACCCTGGTGTGATTAAAATGGTTTGGCTAAAACGCCTTTTGATTTTAAGCGGTGTGGGGCTGCTTAGCTTAGCCGGGTGGCTCTGGTTAACCATGCTGAGCCCATGGTTTTATGACCGACCTGACGACCTTCCTACTATCGAACAGCGCACCCATCAGGTCTTTGTGTATGGCACGCTACGCTATGCCCCCGTTCGCTTAGTGGTCATGGGAAGTTTTGGTGCACCTAAAGATGCGGTTTTAGAGGGTTATCAACGTAACGGCCTTGACCTTTCACCCCAGCCAGGGAGCAACGTTGAGGGGCTACTGTTACGAGTAGATGCCGACGAGCTGTCTCGTCTTGATCGCTACGAACGACTGGGGATTCGTTACGAGCGCAGGACAATAACCCTCGACGATGGTACCCGGGCCTGGGTCTACCTGCGTTTACCTGAGCAACAAAATACGTTTGTACAGCACGCGGACTTCCCGTTCGCTCTGATACCATAGACACCATGCTGTGCCCTATTTTGCAAAACCCTCATGCAAAGCCCTATTGCCAGGACAACTTTTATGAACCCATTCAGGAATAGTGATGAGTGAAATGACACCGTACGTTTTGGTTCTGTACTACTCGCGCACTGGCGCGACCGCCACCATGGCACAGCAAATTGCGGCTGGTGTAGAAAGCGTGCCGGGTATTCAAGCGCGTTTACGCACAGTGGCGCCGGTTTCAACGACCTGTGAAGCCGTTGAGCCAGAAATACCTGCAGAGGGCGCTGTTTACGTTGAGCTAGACGACCTGCGCAACTGCAGTGCGTTAGCACTGGGTAGCCCCACCCGGTTTGGCAACATGGCCGCTCCGCTTAAGTATTTTATCGACTCCACCAGCAGTCTGTGGATGAACGGTGCCTTGATCGACAAACCTGCCAGTGCCTTCACTTCGACTTCCAGCCTGCACGGTGGGCAAGAGAGCACCCTGCTCACAATGCTGGTGCCGCTACTGCATCATGGCATGGTCTACGCAGGGGTTCCTTACAGCGAAACCACCTTGCTGGAAACGCGTACTGGTGGCACGCCCTATGGTGCAAGCCACTTAGCAGGAACGCGCAGTGACCGCTCTGTTGATGAGCACGAACGCGCGCTGTGTGTTGCCCAGGGCAAACGACTGGCACGACTCGCTCTAGCGCTGCACGCCATGCGTCAGGAGGCATTATGAGGCAGTGGCTGGAGAAGGTAGAGGCACAACATGGGCTTGATAAACTGACCCTTCGAAGCCGACAGGTGGTATTAGCCAGCTTTGCCATACTGCTGCTACTGGTTGTTTACCGTGGACTTGTACTTCAAGGCGACGAATTTAATTGGCGACCTGTGGTCGCGTTCGTGCTTCCCCTGGTGCTGTTTTTACCCTCCATCATTGGTAAACGCGCACGCGGGCACGCATGGCTCGCTTTTGTCAGCCTGCTTTACTTCACCCAAGGCGTGATGTTAATAACCCTGCCTGGGCAAGGTCTGCGCGGCATCCTAGAGGCGGTTGTCGCGCTAGTGCTTTTTGCTGGCTGCATGGGCTATGCGCGCTTTCGCAGTCGACAGTTGCGTCAACAGAAAACGAGGCAATAAAAACGAGTGCTTTAAAACCACAGCCATAGGACGACGCCAGCAGCAATAAATAAACTGCCGATGGCACGTAAACGCAGCGTGGCAACATTATACGGTTCGTTACGCGCATTGACAGGCTGCTGGCGAAAGCGCTTGGTACCTACCAGCATTGCTGCTACTAGCGGTTCACCTAGCAGCCGATGTGCGATCAAGCCAGCCAGGTGCAGCCCAATTAGAATGATGAGCAAATCACTGTTGAGCTGATGCAGTGTTCTCAACTGGTTGCCTACTGCTTCGCCAAATACGCCATAGAGCGGCGCCTGAAAAAAGATATCGTCACTTAAAAACAGCCCGCTCACGGCTTGAAAACTAAGCGAGAGAAGCATTAACAGCACCATCCAGCCGCCGAGCGGATTATGGCTGGCATAAACGCTGGTTTGGCGCTTAAAAAGTGACTTGGCGTAGGCGACTGCTTCAGCGGGTGGATATAAAAACGTTTTAAATCTCGCATACACGCTGCCCAAGGCACCCCACAGCCATCGGAAAACGAGTAGACCGATTATCAGGTAGCCCGCCTGGGCATGCACTTCAATTGGAAATAGGAAAGGCGCTCCGCTAGTCTTGGTGGTATAAAATGAAATCAACACCGCCGCCACTAACCCCCAGTGAAACAGGCGAAGCCAGCCATCCCATACCTCAATCGCTACCTTGTCGCGCATAACATGTCCTCTCTCAGCAGTGATGAGCCCCCAGTGGTGAGATAGCTTCGCATTAATTGAGTCTTTCTCATAGAATGCGAGACAGTTAGCCGCAATCGTCAGTCGTAACGGTTAGTCGCAACACCGCCGAAAATATAAGCAGTGAGTCAACGCATTAAACATCCATTGATGTCGGTCACTTGAGCTTTAAAGACAGACCGGCGAACATGGATGAAACTCCAGGGAGAAGTATTCGATGACACGTAACATAGCCGATATCAGGCGTGATTATGAAGGCGGCAGGCTTGATGAGTCCCAGACACCCGACGATCCATTCGTGCTATTCGATGAGTGGTTTAGCCTTGCCCTGGAAAAAGAGGGCAAAGATGGCAACGCCATGACACTAGCCACCGTAGATAGCCAAGGCCGCCCTCACGCTCGGGTTGTCCTGTTAAAGGGATTTGATGAGCGCGGCATGGTTTTTTACACCAATTACCATAGTCATAAGGGGAGCGAGCTGAGCAATGTGCCCTTCGCGGCCATGACCTTCTGGTGGCCTTCGCTTTCACGACAGGTACGTATTGAAGGGCCTGTTGAGCAGGTTTCAGCCGATGAGTCTGATGAGTACTTTGCCAGCCGACCACGGGGTAGCCAATTGGGCGCATGGATTGCGACTCAAAGTGTGGTGATTCCCGACCGCAACTGGATCGAAGAGCGCCAAAAGCGCTTTGAGCAAGCCTATGATGGCCAGGATATTCCCCGCCCGATCCACTGGGGTGGCTATCGTGTCACGCCGGAAATGATCGAGTTTTGGCAGGGTCAGCCTAGCCGCCTCCATGACCGCCTACGCTTTGAGCGTCGTGACGGCGGTGAATGGGGCCGTTTCCGCATGGCGCCATAACGTCAGCAACAAGTTCACAATTTAGGCCTGCGTTTTATACGCAGGTCTTATCGTTTTTAAAGCTTTTCAAATGCCTAATCTGGTAGGCTCTCAAGGCGGTGCCGCTGCCATTCACTTTCGGGTTCGTTGAGGCGTAACACCGCATCAATCACCTGCTCTTCCATGTTATAGCGGCATTTAAAGCCTAAGTGCTTCATCAGCGCCCGCATCGGATGGTTGTCGACCATAATTTTGCCGATCATTTCCAGGGTGCCAATATTAGTGCAGTAATCGATCATCTTCTTCATCAACAGGCTACCAATGCCCAGACCTTGAAGGTCATCGCGAATAATGACCGAAAACTCGGTACGAATATTGTCCGGATCGTTCCATACCCGCACCACCCCTAGCATCTCTTTGCTGCCCTCATCGCCTAAATATTCCGCGATAAACGCCATCTGACGGTCGTAATTGATATGCGACAGGATCGACAAGTCACGCTGGGTCAGGTTGGACTTATTGTGGAAATAGCGGAAACGGATGCTCTCTTCCGAGAGCTGGCGATGGAAGGTGGTAATTAAGTGGGCATCTTCGGCACGAATGGGCCTCACCTCGACCTGCCAGCCGTTTTTCAACGTCACCCATTCACGTAGTTCTTCGGGGTACGGCATAATCGCAAAGCGCGATGGCGTACCGAGATCCATGGCAAAATCGACGGCGACCATACCGTCACGATTCAGCAGCAGTGGATTCACCTCTAAACCCCGCAGGTCGCTCAGATCGGAGGCCATTTGCGATAGCTTGACCAGCATTTGGCATAAGTGCTGAATGTCACGCTCTGGGTCGGCGGAGTGTTCACGAATTAATGAGGCGGCGTGGGTTCTCCCTACTACATCGGCAGCCAGGCTCATATTGAGCGGCGGCAGCGCGACCTGGCGGTCAGCCAGCACGTTGACCTTATAACCACCGATGCCAAAGACGATAAGTGGGCCGAACACCGGATCACGGGTAATGCCCGCGCAAATCTGCATCGAGTGCTTGCCACGCTGCATGGGCTGTAAACAGTACTCGCGGATCGCATACTCGGGAAATTTTTCAGCGACTTTTTCACCTAGCTGGCGAACGCCTTCCGCTACCTGTTCGGGTGTGTCCAAGTCCTGTAGCAAGCCTGCTGAAATTTTATGCGGGTGCTTGCGGTAGCGATAAGGACGACAATTGCCTTCATGAACCACTTTCAGCGCCTTGGTGCCAGGTATCTCTGCAGCGCGAGCAAGCGCCTCATCGGGGTTGGCCAAATACACGCTGGGTGCCGTGGGGATACCGTAGGCCTCGAGCACTTGGGCGGTTTCAGAGTGGGTCAAGGTTTGCCTGCCCTGCTCTTTTGCCTGCTTAATCAGTGTACGGCACTGGGCGCGTATTTCTGGACTGGTGGAAAATGGCAGGCTGGGTGGGATCTCTTGCAACAGCGCTTGAACGCGCTGATAAATCACCATATGCATAAACGCCTTAACGGCTTTTTCGGGTGAAATATAAGTCGGAATCCCGGCTAAATTACAGATGTGGCGCGCATTAAGCGCCTCTTTTAAGCCCATCCAACTGGTGAGCAGGTTGCGGCGAAATTTCTTGCGGTTATCGATCAGCGCCTGGGCAGTCACCAGCGATGGCGCCATCCGGGTGGGTGCATGCACCACCAATACAGCATCCACGTTGGCGTCAGCAGCGACAATCTCCAGCGCTTGGACAAACCGCTCGGGCGAGGCGTTGCCGCCCAGATCCACCGGGTTCTCGCCCGGCTTGCTCATATCGACCTCGCTACGGTGCAGCGCTGCCTGGGTTTCGTCGCTAAATTCAGCCAATTTACCGCCCGCGCTAATCAGCTTATCGATCGCCAGCATGGCGGGCCCTAAACCGTTAGAGACAATGGCCAGACGATCGCCCTTCAGGGGTTTCATGCGCGACAGGGTTTCCAGCGCATCAAGCAGCTCATCGGAATCATTTACCCGCACCACCCCTGCCCGAGCAAAAGCGGCATCAAACACCACGTCACGGTTAGCAATCCCAGGCGTGGGTGACATGCCGGATATATCCGATTCTGGGGTGCGGCCGCTTTTTATTGCCAGTACCAGACGATTACGTGATGCATCACGCACGGCGGTCATAAAGTGCTGGGCGTCGCTGATTCGCTCAAGGTGCAGCATAATGGCCTGAGCGGGCGAGAATTGATTAACATAATCGATCAGGTCTGGCAATAGCACATCGACACTGTCGCCAACGGTTATCAAGTGCGAAAAGCCCACATCACGCCCGGCGGCCCAATCAATCATCGCATTGGCCAGCATGCCGGACTGACCCAGGTAAGCGACGCGGCCCGCTTTCACCGGCTGACTGGCGTAAGAGGCGTTAAGCTTTTTGCCCGGTACAATTAGCCCCATGCACTCGGGGCCGAGTACACGAATACCCGAGACGCGTGCCGCACTCAACATTCGTTCGCGAATGGAACCCTGATTGCCTTTATCTCGATCCAGGTAAGCGCCGCCCGAGAGCACCAGGGCCGCTTTGACACCGTATTGCCCAAGCTTTTTAATCAGGCTGGGCACACCTTCAATCGGCGAGCAGACCACGGCTAAGTCGGGCACTTCGGGTAGCTCGCTTACGCGGCTGACGCACGGCACACCGAAGACTTGGGAGTAGCCTTTTAGATTGACTGCCCAGAGCGGCCCTTTAAAGCCACCCTCCTGAATATTTCTCAGCACTAGACCGCCCAACGACGCGGGTTTTTCAGAGGCGCCAAACACCGCTAGTGTGCGAGGTTCGAAAAAATGGTGTAAAAAGCGCGTACTCAAAATGCGTCTCCCCTGACATGAATCGCGGCTGTACGACTTATTGACACTGTCGCCCAGGCCCTGAAGGCGATTAAGGTGGCATCAATGATAATGGAGCGTTGGAATGATTACCGCCTACCTTACCCACCCAGACTGCTCATTGCACCACATGGGGCCGGAGCATCCTGAAAGCCCTCAGCGTCTGGAGGCTATTCGCGCTCGCCTATCGCTTGTTGGGTTATTACAGCAAACCATGCAGGCCGATGCCAAGGCAGCCTGCGAGGAGTCTCTTGCCAGAGTACACCCCTTGCGCCATTTGCGCTCCCTAGAGAAGTGCTTGCCCACCGAAGGCATCGTTACGCTAGATAGCGATACCATGATGAATCCTGACAGCTTACAAGCCGCACGGGTTGCAGCGGGAGCGGTTATTCGTGGGGTAGATCAGGTATTTAAGCGTCAGGCGGATAACGTCTTTTGTGCGGTTAGACCACCAGGCCACCATGCGGAAGCCAGCGACGCGATGGGATTCTGTTTTTACAATAATATCGCCGTGGGGGCGGCCCATGCGCGAGCCAAATATGGTGCCAAGCGTATCGCTATACTGGATTTTGATGTTCACCAGTGCAATGGCACCATCGATATCTTTAAAAATGATCCTGAGATACTGATCTGCACCAGCTTCCAGTATCCGTTTTACCCCTGGCGTTATTTGCGCAGCGAGTGGCAAAACGTTGTGAATACCCCGCTTGAAGTGGGCACCGATGGCCCAGAGTTCCGGCGCATCATCGAAAACCACTGGCTACCTGCCCTGCACGCCTTTAAACCTGACTTGGTGATGCTCTCCGCGGGTTTCGACGCTCACCGTGATGACCCCATGGGGGATATCTGGTTAGAGGATGAAGACTTCTACTGGATTACCCATCTAGCCATGGAGATCGCCACCCTGTATGCCGATAATCGCATTGTATCGGTGCTTGAAGGCGGTTATAACCCGAAGTCGCTGGCAAGTGGCGTTGAGGCACATCTAAAAGCGCTGTTGGGGCTGCCGTTTGCTGAAGTGCCCTAAGCAAGCGTCAGCGCTCTTGCTTCTGCCAGCCGTTCTTAGCCGCTTCTTTGCTGTGATATGATGTTCGTTTACGCGCGCCTATAGATACGCACCGTTAGACAACGCAGCCAATGTGACGACCTATGACCGCTACGACTGAAGAGCATGCCGCGCTGCGTATTGCATCGGGAAGCAAACCCTTTGTTGAGCCGTTGCGTTTAGGCGAGCGGCTCAAACAAATTCGTCTCGCTAATCAGTGGACGTTGGAAGAGGTTAGCCAGCGCACTGGGCTGGCCCGCTCAACGCTGTCTAAAATTGAGAACGATCAAGTCTCCCCCACCTTTAGCGTGGTGCAAAAACTCACTACCGGGCTCAACATCGACTTGCCTCAGTTGCTCACGCCCCCCAAGCGGGAACGTTATACCATGGGGCGGCGCGATCTAACCCGTAAAGGCAAAGGGCAACTGCACCCCACGCCCACGTACGAGCACGAATTATTGGGCCATCAACTCGCCCAAAAACGTATGATTCCCTTCAAAACCATCGTACGTGCACGCAGCTTTGACGAGTATCACCAGTGGGTACGCCATGATGGCGAAGAGTTTTTGATGGTGCTGCATGGCGATATTATGCTCTACACCGAATTTTACGCCCCGTTAGTGCTAGCTGAGGGCGACAGCATCTATTTTGATAGTGATATGGGCCATGCACTGGTATCCACCAGTCCAGACGATGCCGTTGTTTTGTCGGTCTGTACGCGCGGTGATGTGGCTTAAGCTGTTCGAAAACCAGCGAGCCATTCACACGGGTTATAGGCAGTTGGTAGGCTTCGGCAAACCGGCCAGGCGGGCAATTCGCTTTGCCGGGCTGCCGGGGAAAAGCTGCATCAGGTAAATAGAACGCCCTTTCTCTTCACCCAGTGCGTTTTTGGTTGCTTTCACAAGCGGTCGCATCGCCGGAGCCATTTCGTAACGCTGATAAAATGCCCGCACGACTTTGATAACTTCCCAGTGTTCAGCGGTAAGTGTTAACCCCTCTTCTTCAGCCATTAAATGAGCGACAGATTCGTCCCACTCTGATTGGTTAACGAGGTATCCTTCTGGGTCTAGCGGATATTTTTTTTGCGAATCAAGATAACGGTATATTTTCGTGTCAGACATCTTAGTACCAGGTAACTGTCTTTTCATACTGCTCGGTGAGCGCCACAAAGCCATCCATCTCTAGCGTGGGCAGCTCATTATCCGTGGCAATGCTGGCAAGCCCGCGGCTTATAAGGTCTTCCAATAGAAGGAATATGCGCGACTGACACTGCTGCCATGCCTGCCAGGAGGGATCAAGGGCAGCTGTTACCGCTTCTTCGATCAGCAGCACGGCATCCTGCCCCCCTATCGCTTGCTGCATTTGAGTAGCGACAATACTATCAGGCGCTTTGGTGAGGATGTGTAAGATCATAATTCTCTCACTAGGCCTAAAAGTTAAGTATCTGGGTGTACTGCTGTAACAGCCCTGGTATTTCCTGATCCGCTATCAGGGTGATGCCCTCTACCAGTGAATCGGCGGATAGATGCATCCCTTGCAGCGCTTCTTCGGTCACCCAAAGCTTGTCAATATCATACATTTCCAACATATCAATGGTGGGCAGCGTGGCTTTTTGCCCCGGCGCACCACTGCCCTGTTCTTTCAGCAGTGCCATTATACCCTGCCCCATAAACAGCAAATGCACGGGTTGTCCAAAGGCCGCCGCCACCAGTGCGGCATCTAACCCTTCACGTAACCAGTTTGAGCTGTGGGGCGCGTGGCGAATTATCACTAATAGTGCATCAGGTGTCGCCATTGGCTCTCCTCTAAGCAAAGGTAATCAGGCGATCAGCGCGTTGCTGTAGCTCAAGCAGTTGCCCTAGCCCTGTCAACTCGAAAGGAGGTGCTACATTAAAGGCCTGCTTGCCATGTCGCTGTGCTTCCGATTCACTCATCAATCCTCGCCGCAACGCAGCGGCAATACAGACATCTAACTGAATCGCATGCTGCTGATGCAGCTCAATCCAGGCTTCTCTGAGGTTGAGTTCATCCTGGGGAGGAGCCATCAGCGATGATGCATTATGAACGCCGTCGTGATAGAAAAAAACACCGGCAATCTGATGCCCTCGCGCTAGAACGGCATGGGCAAAACGCAATGCAGAGTGCGGTGCTGGGCTGCTATACGGCGCCCCCATCACCAATAAGCCGTACTGCATCATGATAATACCTGGTAACGGTTACCCTAAAAAAAGACAGGCCCTAGCAATAGGGCCTGTCATATCGTCTATCGTTTGCTTAGATCAATCGCTGCTCATAATACCCAAAATCGACAACAGGCTAACAAAAAGGTTGTAGATGGATACGTAGAGCGTCACCGTAGCGAGAATGTAGTTCGTTTCACCTGCGCGATGAATGATCTCGCTGGTTTGATACAGAATGGCTGCTGAAGCAAACAGCACAAAGCCAGCTGACACCATCAATGAAAGCGCCGGGATGTTAAAGAAGAACCCAGCCACCATGGCCAGAATCAACACGATGGCGCCCGCCATCAAGAAGTTGCTCAAAAAGCTAAAGTCTTTCTTGGTGGTAAGCGCTACCGCGGAAAGACCAACAAACGTCAGACCGGTCATGGCCAACGCGTTCATAATCAACGCACCGCCATTAGGCAGGGTCAGGTAGGCAGAAAGAATCGGCCCAAGCGTGAACCCCATAAAGCCGGTAAAGGCGAACGTTGCTAATAAGCCGGCCGCAGAATTTGCGGTTTTATGTACCAGGAACATTAAGCCGTAGGCACCAACCAAGAACACGAAGATGTTCATCTGTTGGATGCCGAGGGCTACAGCAGCACCCGCGGTGACTGCTGAGAACAGCAGCGTCATTGCCAGTAGCGCGTAGGTGTTACGCAATACCTTGTTAGTGCTAACACTATTGGCAACGCCACTCGACTGAGGACGTGCCGTGCGTAAATCGTTGTAAGCCATGTGTTCATGCTCCCTAATGGTATTTCCAACAACTGACAAGCATGCCGTTACCGAGTTCCAGACGCAAGCCTTTGTCTGTCTCGAGAACACCCCTTCACCAATGGTGATTCAACGTTGAAACCGCTTTGTAAGCGTTGTCTATGCTGGTTAAGCACTTCGTTTGGACACCAAAAGATGAAAAAAATTCTACTTATTGATCGTTCAAACCGCCCCTTTGGCGACGCCCAGCGCCGCCAAAGGGTTGCTAGCAAGGCTAGGTTATACTTCACCGGCTTCAAAAACCGGATCGAGGATAACCACTGCTTAGCTTTGCACCTCTTCTTCGTCTTCTTTTTCATCTTTATGTGGTGTAACGGAGGTTACCGCCGTTTGACGCGCATCTTGAGGAGAATTATAGATACGAGCATCAATCACGTGCAGTACCGCCAATTGCGCAAACAATACCGCAAAACAGACGATCAAACCTTTTAACATGGCGGCATATCCAGAGATGGTGGGACTAACATCCGCATATTAGCCGATCACTAGCCAAACACAATCTATTTTGTACGCCTGAAAATCCTCTGTTTGAAAGCGTTGAATAGCGCGCAAAGCAGCTGTTCAGAACACGCCGCGGCTACTCCTTAACGGATACTTTGCGCAGATCGTCAATCATTACCCCCTCGGGTAAATCTGATTCCTCCGCGGGCAGCCATACGGGAGAGAGAGCGCTATCTTCCCGGCCATCTTCATACTGATGGCCGGGAATGCGGTAAACAACCTGACTGTGGTGGTGATCCCATGCAAATACACGATCCATATGCTTATCCTAAAAAATAAAACTTCAGCTATGACATTCAGGTTAAGCACGATGTTCCCCCGCATGACATCGACATATGCAACGCCTATAAGGTTAAATGTCGAATGGATTATTTGTTGACAAGGAGTCATCAATGAAAGCACTCATCGCCCTTTGCCAGGTTACCTTTATACTTGCAGGCTGCAGTTCAGGCCCCACTTCGTCAAGAACCGCAGACTGTCGCCAACTGGCAGAGAAGGCTGGCGACACCATGGTCTACGGTGACGGCATACGCGGCACCCAAGTGAATAAGGCAGGATTTTAATACCACATTTTTTTCACGTTGATTTTGCTGGATTAATGGCAGGTGATGGCTTGAAAGAACCTCATGGCGGTAAAGACCCACAAGAGGCCCTGCGTGCCAGGCTAACGAAAAGCTTACAAGAACGCAGGGCCTCGTCCCATCGCCGTAGAATCGGCGCCCGAGCGACTCGTCAACAGTTTTTAGAGGCGACTCGCAACGTTGGGGTTATTGTGGTCGCTACCTGCTTCACTGCTGGCTGGGTAGTCACTAACCCCAGCCTGAATACCGATAACGTTTGGCTCGGTGTGGGGCTAGGTATAATCTTGATCTTTGTAGGGTCTTTCGGCTATGGTTACGTTGAGCGTGATAAAACCTCAGATGAGGATGATAAGCCATGAATGAACTTATCCTTGCTGGCATGTTGATGAGCCTAGTGGTCGTGTCAGGTGGCATGGTATGGAGCCAGCACCGAGAACATCACGGTAAAAAATCGCTAACCGATAGCGCATTTTCCTGGATTGCCAAACACTTTGCTTAATAAATCCAGTTAGCAAATATGAAAGGGTCGCGAATAGCGGCCCTTTTGTTTATTAAGAGTACGCTAGCAGGCGCGTATTGTTTCGCTTCAACAGCTCATTTTTATTTTAAAGGTGATGATAGGGCTAGCGACAGCGAAGGAACCGGGTCACTCTTTTATCATCAATCAATTCCCATGCCGAAAAACTGGGCTGACACACCATCACCGTAAGAGATCACCATGCCTGTTATTCAGCGACTGCTCCGCGTTCTTAAAGCCTCTACGCTACAAATTTCGTGGACATTTCTGCTTCTTATTGTGCTCGCCCATATGGGCACCACCTGGATGCTTTTCTCACTGGTCGGCGAATCGGTGGCCGACTCCGCTGCCAACTGGGTTTATTTTTATGTCGTTGTTTCTAGCACCGTAGGTTTCGGCGATTTCAGCCCAACAACCGTGGCCGGGAAGTGGATCGCTACGATCTATCTCATTCCAGGCGGCATTTCACTGTTCGCTGCCTTGATCGGTAAAGCCACCGTCACACTTTCAAATTTTTGGAGATTACAGATGCAAGGTAAAGGCGATTTCAGCCACTTATCCGGTCACACCCTTGTCATTGGCTGGCACGGCGAAACTACCGAGCGCATTTTGGACATTCTTAAAGCCGATAAGGGCCTGCCGGATGAAGTCGTGCTCTGCGTTACCAAAGAGATGAGCAACCCACGCCCTGCGGATTTAAAGTTTATTAAAGGGGAAAGTTTCTCCAATGCCGAGCTTCTCAAGCGAGCGGGTGTCGAAAGCGCCAGCCGCATCATCATTTACGACACCAGCGATGACCGGGTGGCTACCGTAGCGCTAAGTGCCTACAGCCTTAAAGCAAAAAACGCCCATATCGTCGCCCACTGCGCCAATCCCGACACCGCAGCGATGTTACGGCGCACTTTGCCCGGCATCGAATGCACCCAGGCCTTAGCGTTGGAAATGCTGGTACGCTCAGCCTCTGATGCGGGAATTTCGCGAGTCGTTAACGAACTACTCGCGGTTGATCGTGGCGCTACCCAGTACCAAACCAGGTTAAGCCAACCGCCTGCCGGCGCCACCTTTGGCGATCTATTTATGCAAGCAAAAAAGGTTTATAACGCCACCGTACTGGGGCTCGCCAATAGCAGTGGCGACGGCGAAGGTAATATGCTCAATCCCGCCAACGACCGCCCACTCAAAGATGGTGACATACTCTACTACATGGCTGATAGACGCCTTTCTCAGCAGCAACTGAGCGAGCTTCTCAGCGTGGAAATTTGCTTATGATAGTTCTGATCCACCGCTTACCTATTCATCCGGCGCTAACTCCTCACGTTTGGGCGGGCGCCCCACCTGCACTTTGCTAAGATCTTCCTGCGACAGGCCGCGGTATAACGCGAACAT
Source organism: Halomonas sp. ATBC28 (assembly GCF_005937175.1). NCBI lineage: Bacteria > Pseudomonadati > Pseudomonadota > Gammaproteobacteria > Oceanospirillales > Halomonadaceae > Halomonas > Halomonas sp. ATBC28. The sequence continues at coordinate 14,107 of NZ_VCQL01000034.1, forward strand.
CATTGCAAACACCAAAATGAACATCGGTAGGCCAACAACGGTAATCACTTCCTGCAAAGCAGTAAGCCCGGCATCGCCCGCAAGCACAATCAGCATCGCTGCCAGCATACCCTCCGAAACACCCCAGAAAACACGCTGATGCCATGGTCCGGGATCCGCACTGCCGGTACACAGCATATCGACAACCAGGGACGCAGAGTCTGATGACGTGGCAAAGAAGATCGCAACGATCACAACAGCCAAGCCCTGGATTAACGTAGCGGCCGGGAAGCTCTCGAAGAATGCGAACATAGCGAGGGGGATGCTTTCACCTACGGCGGCAGACAAGATACCTGCTTGCTCTCCCAGTGCTTCTCGAGCATCGAGCCCAATCCCGTCGATCTCCATTGCCGACCAACCAAAAATTGCAAACCAAACCAGTGTAAAGATAGAGGGGGCAAAAAGCACACCAAGGACGAATTCGCGGATTGTGCGCCCGCGTGAAATTCGCGCCACAAAGATCCCGATGAAAGGCGACCACGTCACTGTCCAGGCCCAATAGAATACCGTCCAGCTACCCTGCCACCCCCAGGCGCCGCCATCCCTGGAATAGCTTGCCAGCGTGTCATTCCAGAAAGCCATGGGCAGCAGGTTCGTTATGTAGAGACCAAAGGTTTCGACCACAGCGCGCAAAAGGAAAACGGTCGACCCGGTAAAGAGTACAAACAACAACAGGCCGACGGCCATGGCGATATTGATATTAGAAAGCCGTTTCACGCCTGAATCCAGCCCCGCCACAATCGATCCCACAGCGACAGCCGTCAGCATGGCAATGATGAACACCTTGGTGATAACGGCATCTGGAATACCAAACAACTCCGTTAGCCCCGCATTGATCTGTTGGGTGCCCAGGCCGATAGAGACCGCTACGCCAAACAGGGTGCCAAGTATGGCGAAGACATCCAGAGATTTGCCGAGAGGGCCATAAATGCGCTCGCCTAACAGCGGATAGAATACTGAACTAAAACGCATCGGCAGATTATAGCGATAAATAAAGTAAGCAAAAGCCAGTCCGGGCATAGCGAAAATCGCCCAGGTATGTAGCCCCAGATGGTAGATCGAAAAACTCATGGCATCGTCGGCGGCTTCCACAGAGAAAGGCACAACATCCGGCCTGGGTGGATTAGAAAAGTGGGAAATGGGTTCGGCCACGCCCCAGAACATCAGCACCGTTCCGATGCCGCCTGCGAACAGCATGGTGAACCAGGAGATATTATTGTAGGCAGGTTTTGCATCATTGCCCCCCAAGCGGATCGCCCCGAACCGGCTAAGCGCCACCCACAGCAGAAACGCTACCCAACTTGTCACCCCTAAAATAAAAAACCAGCCAAGATTGGTAACAATCCATTCCCGCCCGGCACCAAAGGCTGCCCCGATGGGGCCCGGCGCAATCAGTAGCACCACAAGAAAAAGGATCATGATCCCTGCGGACGTGAAAAAAATGATGGGATCCGTCTTGAGGCCCAGTTTTCTCGCTAGTGCATCCATTATTATTCCTCCCGTGTCTTTCCACCAACATAGGAGTCATTGACCGATAACGCCAAGGGGCCAGCAAGCCGTGATATTTTCCCAGGAGAAACTACGTATGATAACCACTGCTAGACGACAATCGATTATCTCAGCCGATAACCCACTCCAGTCAACGTCTCTATCCGCGCAGACTGGCTGCCAAGTTTGCGGCGCAAGGTGCGTACAATGGCATCAACCACATTGCTGCCTCCTTGATATCGGGTACCCCAGACATGCTGCAACAGCTCACGACGGGACACTGCCTTACCCTGGTGTTCGACCAAATAGCGCATGACACCGAACTCCAGGGGCGTCAGCGCAACGGAGCCTTCCGCTAACATCAGTTGCCGGGCTTCGACATCTAACAAGGCAGGATCACGCTTTATGCCCAGCTCTGCCGCGGCAAGCTCCGCTAGCCAGCCATCCACAGACGCCGGCCCGAAATCGAGCACCGCACTCGGATAGCAAAGACCATCCAGCTCCACCTCCCATCCGCCAAGGACTTCAAACCCCAACCGCTGCGCCACTTGTTGGTAGGCGCCAAGATCGGTCGCTGTTAGATAGACCCGCCGCAGCCCAGGGCGCAGCTCCATATAGCTTCGCTTAAGATCCAGCCAGATAGCCGCCTGTATTTCACTGGGTGAATCGCCTTCATTGAGACTTAGCCAGCGGCGACAAAATAACGCCACCTCGCCCGACCGCATAGGCGACTGTTCAAGATGGGAATACCACTGGGCGGTCACCGGGTCGTTGAGTAACCAACTAGGCTCAACCTGATCGGAACGCAGTTTGCAATACAGCCCTTCTACTTCCCCGGTCGCGCCCCGCACGATGGAAAACGCCTGGGGCATGCGCCGCCACCATTGCAGAAGCAACTCGCTGGCCTGACGGCCATCATGGGCGCGGACAATCCCGGTAAGGGCTTCATCGTCTTGAGGCTGTGCCGCTTCCACGCTGTGAAGCGTCGTCACGGTGGGGAAAAATGCCTCACGCACCACGGGGTTTTCAATCAGGTAGAGCATGTCCGCCGTATAGCGCCAGAGATCGTCGCTGGCCGCGAATTGCGACTCGCTAACCAGCTGTCGCCAGGCCGACCGACGATAGTCCAGGTAGCGGCTAGGGTCGCTGGCATGCAGGGAGCGGGCAAGCGGATCACGCACGGCCTCATGAATAATCAGCCCGTCATGCATGCCATCCACAAAGGGCAACCTGCGCAGCCGCTCGTAGGCATCCTGGGGATCGAGTTCCGGAAACAGTGCCTGTAACAGAGAGACCGTCACCCGGCGTAGCACCACGGCGCCCTCCAGCACATGTCGGCTCGCCGAATCTTCCACATCGGCAAGAAACATCCGACTCAGCTCATCAACCGCGTGCTGTAGCACTGTCTCTTGCGGCCACGAACGGGCGTGGTTTTCCCGGCTGGCGGTGGCCGCCAGTTTCAGCGCCAGCGGATGACCATGGGCGGCCCGGATCAGGGATGCCGCATCTTCCTCTTGTATTCCATGCAAGTTAAGGAGCGTTTGTGCCTCCGTCGGGCTCAACGGCTGTACCGGCACACTCTGAACCAAGCGCCCCCAGCCCGGCGCTGAAAACCAGACATCCAGAGGGCGTTGGCGACTGAAAAAGACGATGCGTACGTTATCCGGCAACAACGGGACAAATACCTGACGCAGCCAGGTATCGAGCAGCCTGAACACTTCGTAGGTGTCCAGCGCGAGAAGAACTGTGGGGCCCAGCAGGCCCAATCGCTCCACCAGCGTATCCACCCCCGATCCGCCATCCCCAATGGCGACACCTAGCGCATGTAAAAATCCAGGTTCGGTGGGCTCTATGTGGCGACAGTCCAGTCGGATGACGCTAGCACCTGCGTCCTCCGCCTCGGCCGCCAATATGTCCAGCAGTGCCGTCTTACCAATGCCGGTAATACCGTAGACATGCACCACCCGAGGCCCTGCCGTCGCAAGCACACCGCGAAGAGTATCAAGCTCATTAGTGCGACCAACGAAACCCTGATAGGCCCGGTTGGTCGTCAAATCCGACGTACATTGCCACATGGCTGGTTTCTCTACGTGTCAGGCTTAGCTGATACCTGAGTTCAGCATAGCTACAAATAACCACCCGACACAGTAGTTGCGCGCCGAACGATGACACTCAGATGCAATTCTCACGTAATTCTCATCAGTTCCTCACATCCCGCGAGCGATTCAGCGCTATAACAAGAGATACCCAAAAAGAAATATCACAAAAGCCATCCAACGACGTTAGGAGGAGACGACATGAATCCCCAATGGAGCCTGAAAGGCGACTACCTCGAAAGCTGCAATTGCAAAGGTGCCTGCCCGTGTATCTACCTCGGCAGCCCTACCGAGGGTGAATGTACCGCCCTGGTGGGCTGGCACATTACTCAAGGCCAGTTCGAGGCGGTGGATCTCGGCGACAGGAATGTGGCTATCGCCCTGCACTCCCCCGGCCCCATGGCCGAGGGAAACTGGAAAGTCGTGCTGTATATCGACCAGCGGGCAGACGAGGCCCAACAGGAAGCGCTAAGCCGCATATTCGGCGGCCAGGCCGGTGGCCACCCGGCGCTGTTGGCCACCTTTATCGGCGAGGTGCTCGCGGTAGAACACCTTCCCATCCAGTTTGAAGTGGAAAAGGGGCATCGACATCTGAAACTTGGCCAATCCGCCAACACGGAAATTACCGCCCTGGAGGGCCAGAACGGCGCTGAGGTGACCATTCATCATCACCCGTTGGCGGTAGCGCCGGGCGAGTCTCTGGTGGTGGCCAAGTCGCAATCGTTGCTGCACCGTGCTTACGGCATCAACATTGATCTTAGCGAACGCAGTGCGTTTTATTCACCCTTCGCTTACAGCGGGTCTTGAGGGGGCATTGGCGATGGAACTAACGATGAGCACTCTCCATGCCCGGGAACGCTTACTGACCTGGTTAGCACTGATAACCGTGGCAATATTGGCGTGGGGTTACCTGATTATGCACAGCATGCACGCGCAAATGCCGATGAATGGGGAGATGGCCAGCACAGGCGACGACGGCATGACCTTGCTGGTCACGGCCACTGTGATGTGGAGCGTGATGATGGTGGCCATGATGCTACCCAGCGCTAGCCCCATGCTGCTTACTTTTCTGCGCATCCACCAGCAGCGCGAACGCGAGGCAGGTGCCAGCGCAGCCACCTGGGTTTTCATAGCAGGTTACCTTGCCGTGTGGGTGGCGTTTGCGGTGGCAGCCGCCGTCATGCAATGGGTATTGCAGCAGAGTGCGCTGTTAAGCTCATCCATGGGCCACGTCACCCCACTGTTGGGAGGCGCCCTGCTGGTAACCGCAGGTGCTTTCCAGTTCAGTGATCTTAAACAGGCCTGCCTGAACAAGTGTCGTTCGCCCTTAAGCTTTCTGATGACCGAATGGCGCGAAGGCAACGGCGGAGCGATGATCATGGGGCTCCGCCATGGCGCCTACTGCACCGGCTGCTGCTGGGCCTTGATGCTGCTGATGTTTGTCGGCGGCGTTATGAGCCTAGTTTGGATGGCGGGGCTAGCCCTTTATTTTCTAGCAGAGAAGCTACTCCCCCAAGCAGAACGGATTAGCCAAATCAGCGGGTTCCTGCTTGCTGGTGTAGGCGTCATCGTTTTGCTGTCTGCTGCCTATTAAATCGTACCTGGGATAATTACCTTGGCCTTTTGGTGGGGCCACTCCCACAGCGTTGGCAAAATAAAGGGCGCGTATATCAGTATCGGGATTATGGAGTACCCCTGACACTTATATACGCGCCCATAACTCAGCGTATTGCGCTATCGAACGTTAGACGTAAAAGTCCAGATCCTCTTGGGCTTTTAGCAGATCGCGCATCTTGATGGGATCGTCGCCAAAGAAGAAGATGAGCCCCCAATGAGTCCCGAAAGCAGACCGGTCAGGCACTGTCTCTTCTGCCGGTGCGACCAGTTCGTGTGACTCGAAGTACGGGTGATTAATCGTCTCTTCAGGCATTTCCAGCTTGCTGACAACACGACGTCGTGGGTATACACCAAAACAACCTGCGTAACCCTTCGCATCGACTACTTCGCGGGGGAAGAACGCCGCTACTTCTTCTTTCGTACTTTTCGGGTCGAACACCAACATTGACGCTTGATAGGCGTTAAAACCGTAGGCTTTTTCGATCAGTTCGAAAGCTTTGAAGCCGGGTGGGCGGTAGGCAACTTCGCCAAAGTACATCTCACCGTCAGCTGTCACGAAGTACTCGGGGTGAATCAAGCCGAACTGGATGTCGAAGGTTTTGATCAACAGCTCGATCTGTTTGGTGATCGCATTGCGCCAGCTCTCAAGCTCCTGGGTAGCAGGCACGAACACCGAGTAGCCTAACGTCACGTATTCCGAAATATTCAGGAACTGAATTTTGCCATCGTGTATCCAGGCTTCAACGGCAAACTCCCAGCCGCTCAAGTGACTCTCCATCAGCAGCGGATACTCCTCATCCGGAATGTTATCAATTTCTTCTAACGTTCGGATCATCCGGTGGCCAAGACAACCGGCTTTATCGAATGCTTTGACGTGTATCGGGTCATCCGGATCACCATCAAGCTTGAGCAGCGTTTGATTAACACGCTTCATAAAGCGGACGATGTCTTCTTTTTCGTGCGCCTCTTCAAATATCCCAACGCGGATACCGCCAAGCTGGGCACGGCGCTTCATCAAGGCCTTATCACGGAATAGAATAGACTGACCAAACATGCGTGGGCTGTCGAGAAGCACGGAGTTGATGGCACCTGACCACTCAACGGTTTCTTCAAACAGTGGGATGGCGACGTCTACGCCTTCAGCCTTCAACTTTTCGGCAATCTCCATGGAACGATCATTCAAGCGAATAAAATCCCAGGAGATGAACGGTATATTGTTCGCGGCACAGAAATCCTCAGCCCATTCAGGAGCAACGACGATATAGCGACGGTCAAACTTTTGCGCCGCCTTAATCGCGTTAATACTCCATCCAAGTAAGGCAATGTAACCTTTGTTCGGATCTTTGGGTGTCTCGGTACCTTTCACCGAGTCCATTTCCGGATCACGCCAGGCCGCTACTGCTTCGGGTAATTGCTTTTCTGATGTTATCGACATTTGATGTCCTCCTTGCTGGTTAACCCAAATTGACTGGGCTGAAACTGGAGCGCACCAAGTGAGCCAAGCCGCAGTCAGTGGTGTTCAGAAACGATTGAGTAAGCCAGCATTAGGGTTTTTTTAGCGCACCCGTCGTAACTAAGCTAGTCGATACGGTTACAAATGGCAATTAAACTGTAAAACTTCTGTTAAATTTCTGTAGAAGTTATCTTGCTAAAAAGATGGGGATAATTTCTAAGAGAAAGGTTAAATAGCAGTTCACAGCCAGCCAATAGCCTGTAGTTACCCAGCTGGTGCTTAGCGACCTATCTCAGTTATTCTAAACACAATATTTGCGTTCCATGACTGAAGGATAGCCGTATCTATGTTGGGATTCCTGCAGGGATTTTCCTATGGCCTGTTTATGACCTGCCTGCCCTGGCTACTGGTCGGCCTCTTCAATCCTGGCTTGGCGCTTCCAGTGTCGACTACCAGTCGCCTCCAGGTAATCGCCCGCTATTGCCTAGTGGTTCCCTTCATCAGCATGCTGCTATGGCTGACCTCCCTGTGGGGTGGTTTCAGCCCCAGCCTGTTTGGCTGGTTGACAGGCATCGTCGCCATTCCTGTAGCACTTCCTATCGAGCGAACGCTACGCGGCTGGCTGGCCCGCCGCCGCGTGCGTCGCCATGAGGCTCAACGAGAGGCCGAAGCACAGCAGCGCCGTGCCCAAGAGGAGCGCAACGCCTATGAAACGGGTGTGTCGGTGCTCGATCCCACAAGGCCACCCGTGGGAGCCGACGATCTAGTCTTGGCCATGTGCCGGGCCAAGCAGAACTTGCTCGATGTGCACCGTCCCGACTTGGCAATCCTGACAGACCGCCTCTACAGCCGCTACCGCCATGTGATGGACGTCCTGAGTGACCGATTCCATACTGGCGAGCTGGCCTTCGAGCGCTCGCAAGGCTTGGTCACTCAAGTCTGTTTCGGCGCGGTGGATACGTTGACGACCATGGCTTCCCAGGCACGTGGTGTGGTTAGCGTGGACGGTAATTACGTACGAGGCCGATTGGAGCGGGAGGGCAAACGATTAAGCGATGAAGAGCGTGCTGCCCTGGTGCGCCGCCTCGATTTGCTAGTGGAGACCGAGCACCGGCTGAACAAGCTCTCTGCCCGCATCGAATCCGCCTTGACCGTGCTTGACGATACCGCCGTTTCCATGGCGCGCATCGAGACGGCTCGCCCCCAGGCGTCGGTCACCACCGAAAAAGCGCTGGAAGATCTGCGCCGCTTCGTCGACGGGGCCGATCGTTATGCCCGCAAGGATTAAGCTAGCCGGTAGTGCTAACGTGCAGTTTTCACTCTGTTGTATTTAAACCGTTTTATTTCATCGCATTTTTAATAGCTTTAATAGCCCAGGAGATCTCTATGGCTCAGCAATCCGATGACAAACGTCGCCTCTCCCTGCCGCCGGTGGACGAGATCGCTGACCAGTTGGGAGCTAGTCGATTGGGTGCAAGTCAGGCTGAATCGGTAACCCCCGATGAGCTTGATATCGACCCTGAGCTTGAGGCGATGGCCGACCGCTTTGTCGAGGATATCCTCGCCGAAGGTGATGAGGAGTCAGTAGTTCGCCAGCGCCGTGCCGTGGATGAGATGGGCCTTGAACTGCAGCAGCAGGCTGCCCATCGCAGCGCCATGCTGCAAACACCGCTGCGTAAGTTGGCCCACCAGGGCGACGAAGGTGGGCCGGTCGCCAAGGCACTGACCGATCTGCGCGGGCGCATGGAAGGGCTCGACCCCGCTCGCCATCGCTTGGCGCCGACTACATTGGATCGCGTTCTGGCAGTCATTCCGGGTCTGGATAGCCGCTTGCAGCGCTACTTTCGCAAGTTCGAGAATACCCAGCAGGCGCTGGATGCGATCATTGAGGATCTGGAAAGTGGTCGCGACATGCTGCATCGTGACAACCTCACCCTGAACGATGACCAGCAGGCGTTAACTAAAATCCTTGGCGAGCTGAACCGCCAAATTGCGCTGGGCCGGATGATTGATCACCGCCTACAAGATGAAATAGCCGCTCGCGATGGCGATGATCCGCGGCGTCAATTTCTTGAGGAAGAGCTGCTCTTTCCTCTTCGCCAGCGCATTGTCGACCTACAGCAGCAACTGGCGGTAAGTCAGCAAGGTATACTGGCGCTAGAGGTGATCATCCGCAACAACCGGGAATTAATGCGCGGTGTGGACAGGGCCATTAACGTCACCGTCTCGGCGCTCACCGTTGCGGTCACGGTGGCCATGGCAATGGCTAATCAGCGCCTGGTGCTGGATCGCATCGAAGCCCTCAATACAACCACATCGCAGATGATTGGCGGCACTGCCAAGGCCCTGCGACAGCAAGGCGTGGACATCCAGAAGCGTGCCTCCTCCGCAATGCTCGACATGCAAGTGCTTGAGGAGGCTTTCAGCGAGGTGATGGGCGCCATCGACGATCTATCAAGCTATAGGCAAGAGGCCCTACCCCGCCTGGATGAGCAGATCGACCGCCTGGCGACCCTGGCAAAGCAGGGAAATGCGTCCATCGCGCGTCTTCAAGAAGGCAGCGAATCGCAACCACAAGAGGGCCGCGACTCCAGCTAACTGTTCAGGCTTTTTTAAGTGAAACGCATGGTTTGAACAAGGTTAGTTGAATAAGCTATTTGAAACGAGAAGAGGCATCACGGAAGGCTTTACGCATCAACTCCCAAGAGTCTTCCATACCTTGGCGGACAGTCTCCCAGGCCGCTTCGCTGGCATGCTGAAGCTCATCAAGTCTTTGTTGAGTCTCCGCCTGGCGCTTCTTGAGTCGATCGATGTCCTCTTGGTACTTCACCCTCGCCTCGTCGCTCGCCTGGCGAGCCTTGGCAGTCAGCTTATCGATATCAGCATTCCACTCGTCGAGCCTGGCTTTCATTTCTTCAACGAATTCGTCACGCTGCCTCATTGTGATATCTCCCCTTCAGTAACGGGCTCCAGTTCGAAGCGGATATCCCCCTGTTTCCAATCCGAGTCATATGTCAGCCCTCTTAGCAGTTGGTATACCCTCGCTATGAATCACTCAGGCGAAACAGGGCTCTAGGACTCGCATCAAGAATGTGCTGGCGATCATCAGCATCTCTAACCCAGTCATTGAGCCATCCGTAAGTATCGTGGTAAGTGTGTTTATTCTCATGGCGCGTCCATGGCCAGTCACTGCCCCACACTAACCGATCACGTCCAAGATGATGCAACAATGCCTGGACATGCGGTCTGAGGTCAAACACAGGCGAACGATAGGGGGCTGAGAGCTTCACCCAGGTTCGTTCTGCCTGTCCTGACTCAAGCAGAAGACGACAGCCTGGGTCTTGCATAGGAACGTCGTCGACTGGCAGCCCAATATGATCAATGACTAACTTCACGCCATGCTCATGTAATGCTGGAAAAATTTCAGGTAACCGGTTCCCTTCCAGATGCAGCTCAAGATGCCAGTCCATAGCTTTAAGATTATCTAGAAAGTCTATCCATAGAGGATCCTTGAGGTTTGGCAATGCGCTGCGCCCCTCAATGAGATTCCATCGCACCCCTACAACACCTGCAGCATCAAGGGCGGCTATCTCCTCTAGCGTCGTCTCCTTGGCTAGCTGAACGACCCCTCGATACGCATGATTAAGCCTGGAGAGAATTTCGAGCAGTTGCCGATTGTCGTTTCCCAAAAAGCTCGGTTGCACCAGTACCCCGCCTCTTAATTTGCAGTTTTCTAGGTTTTCTTGCCAATCCAAAAGTGGTGCAGGACAGGATGGACTGTAGTTAGACCCGTTGGCTTCCTTAACAGTCCCGTAGACATGAGCATGACAATCAAAACCTAATTTCACTTTTGGCACCTCATTACGTTCTGACTGGGGATTTCGTATCCCTAAGTTGTTATACATAAGTCTAGTTCTCTAGAGAACTGGTTGACTGGAAGTATACACGGGTCTTCAATGACCTCAAGAAATCAAGATAACCACTGGGTGACCCTATGCAAGCCAAGTTCTCTGCTAATACGGACGGAAGATTACCCCTGTACGCCAAACTCCGTGATCAATTAGGCTCAAGGATCGCCAATGGTGAGTGGAAACCAGGCGACATGATTCCCTCGGAGAACCGTTTAGCCGAAGAGTATGGCGTTGCTTTAGCAACCATGCGGATGGCCCTGAAGCAGCTGGTCGATGAGGGGCTGCTGGATCGGCGGCGAGGTACCGGCACTTTCGTTAAGCAACCCGCCTTCCGAGCCGATCTGTTTCGTTTTTTCCATGTACATGATGTGGAAGATCCCGATGTACCCGTTATCCCGGAAAGTCGAATTCTCAGTCATCAGGAAGTCGCCCTTCCCGCCGACGTAAAGCAGGCCTTCGGCGAAGAATCAGTCAGCCACTGTATAAAGCTGGAACGTGTACGCCTTTGGTCAGGCGACCCACTGCTGTTTGAAGAAATTTATCTACGCTTACCCGATTTCAACGGGCTGTTGTCGCTAAACCCAAAAGCGATGGGCCCTTTGTTGTATCCCGTATTTCTGGAGGAATTCGGGATTTTGATCTCGTCGGCAACCGACGAGCTGTCGTTCGGCACCGCCACCAAGGCCAGTGCAAAGCATCTAGAACTAGCCACTGGGGCACCGGTCGCCGCCATCCAACGCATTGCCCGCAATCCTGCAGGCAGAGTCATCGAGTTTCGACGAGTACACGGAAGGCCAGAGCGGTTCCGCTACCGTGTCACGCTCGGTGATCAACCTGCTTGAGATCGCATTAAATGCACACCTCATCACCCTGCATTTCAAAAAAAGGTAACTAACAATGAAAACATTACAGCTTACGTCTTTAGTTGCGCTATCAGCGTTTACCGCTATGCCTGTCATGGCTGACGACTATCCGAATCGTCCCATCGAAATAATCGTACCGGCACCAGCCGGCGGCGGCACTGACAACGTTGCGCGCATGCTCAATCAGTACCTGCAAGAAGAGCTAGGAGAGTCACTTGCTGTGCTTAATGTCGCTGGTGGAGGTGGTGCTATTGGGGTCAACCAGATTGCCCGTGCCAAGCCCGATGGCTACACGCTGCTTTCTACCTGGAATAGTCCTATCACTACCGTACCGCACATGCAGCGTGTTCAGTACTCTTACGAGACATTGACCCCGATCACCAGCACTTCGCAGAGTGCTTACACTATGTGTGTAGCCCCCGACTTTCCAGCTGAAACAGGAGAGGAGTTCCTTGCCGAGCTACAGAATAACCCTGGTCAATATACCTATGGCAATGACGGGGTCGGTGGAACCATGCGCTTGGCAGCAGAGCGTATCTTTGAAGCCTATGACATTGAGGCCCGCCCTATTCCTTTTGGCGGCGCTGGTGAGACCCTCCAAAACTTCCTGGGTGGACACGTGGATATCTACGGTGGCTCCATCACACCCGCACTTCCCTATGTAGAGGATGGCAAGGCGAAGTGCCTACTCGTGACCTCAGCCGACGATAACGAAGCACTACCCCAGGCATCAGGCCTAGCAGCACTCGGTCATCCCGAGCTGGAAACAGTGCTATGGCGCATGATGCTGGCACCAGAGGGTATGGATGAGCAGCGCGTTAACGTCATCGCCGATGCCGTAGCTAGCGCCGTCGAGCATCCTGAGTTCCAAGCGTTCCTGACATCTCAAGGCGAGACGCTGAATCTCGTACGTGGTGAAGAGCTCCGTGAGCGTCTGCATCAGGAAACCGTAGCGATTGGAGAGACACTCGAAAAGCTTGGACTTAAGAAAAACTAATTCATGACTGAATGGACGGTAACTTGCTCATGAACTTCAGAGATATTATCTCTGGCATCGCCTTCCTCATCTTTGGCTGCACGGTGGTCTGGGTGGGGAGTGGCTTTGATGCCGGCGCCGCTTACGTGCCCATGGGAGTTGGCATTCTGATGTGTCTTTTCTCACTTCCTCTGATCGTTAAGGGCGTGGTGCAAACGCAGCAAAATGACGGTTTGAGCAGCGCCGCCGCCTTAATCGATCATCCGGGAAGGTTTATGGCGACAGTCGCCTGTTGCCTGATCTATTACCTAGCCATGCCAACCGTGGGGTTCTACTCCACTAGCACCCTTTTCATCATCCTGCTGGCTCTGGTACTGGGTGAAAGGCGCCCCATCGTGGTTTTAGGTATTACGGTGGGCTTCATCATCCTCTTATACGGGCTTTTTGCGATGGTGCTAAAACGACCCTTGCCCGTCGAATTTTTCCTGGTTTCCTAAATAGGGTTACACGATATGTTTGATTCCCTGTTCAACGCACTACCTGTGGCCTTGCAATTTGGCTCCGTAGTCAGCCTCTTCGTCGGCACCTTGGTGGGTATCTTGATCGGAGCCCTACCTGGGCTCAACCCGGTCATGGCAATCGCTCTCATGCTCCCACTGACGTATGGGTTCGATCCTGTAATTGCTCTAGGGTTGGTAGCAGGTATCTACAACGGCTCAATGTACGGTGGAGCTATTCCGGCCATCTTACTAAAAATCCCAGGAACGCCAGCTGCAATCGCGACAACATTCGACGGTTACCCTATGACACGTAACGGCCAGGGCGGGCTGGCTCTCAAGACCGCGTGCTGGTCGTCCGCCATCGGCGGAATTATTAGCGCCATAGCGTTGATGACGCTAGCCCCCCTTTTGGCACAGGTCACGCTTGCCTTTGGGCCGACTGAGTATTTCTGGGTGGCCGTTTTCGGACTTGTAAGCATCGCCGTATTGGTGGGCAGTGATATCAGCAAAGGCATGCTCAGCGCCCTGTTGGGCGTTATCATCGGCCTTGTAGGCGTTGACACAATCAGTGGAGCGGAACGCTATACGTTCGATTCGCTTTATTTAAGTGGGGGGTTCGACCTGATCATTGTACTCATCGGCCTCTACGCGATACCGCCAGTACTGGAGATGGCGGAGAAAAGCAACGCGACTTACTATGATGCAGGAAGCTTCAAGGTTGATGCTAGCGGCAACGCATTCGGTCTGATACGTCAGCACTGGCGCACTTGGACTCGCTCGTCGCTGATCGGCGTTAGTGTAGGTATCTTGCCAGGTGCCGGTGGCAATTTGGCAGCATTGCTGAGTTATAACGAAGCGAAGCGCAAGTCCACGAACCCCGAATCTTTCGGCACGGGCAATCCTGTGGGGGTTGCAGCAGCTGAATCAGGTAACAGTGCCGACAATGCTTCTGCAATGATTCCATCCCTAACGTTAGGGATTCCTGGCAATTTGGTTGCTGCCTTAGTGCTCGGCGCGCTGATGATTCATGGACTTCAGCCCGGCCCACAACTGTTTACGAAGTCGCCTGATGTGGTCTTCGGTTTCATGTGGCAAATGCTGTTTACTGCGATGCTACTGCTGTTACTAGGAGGCATGGTGGCCACCCGCCTATTCGCTCAGGTCTTGCGCATGCCCACCGCACTCTTGGTACCAACGACGTTGGTACTCATGGCCGTGGGTGTTTATACCGTCAAAGGGAACATGACAGACCTCTATGTAATGCTAGCCTTTGGGTTGCTCGGTTATTTACTCCATCGACTAGCCTTCCCGCTTGCACCTGTAGTGCTGGGAGTACTGTTAGGGCCAATGGCGGAACAAAACTTACGTTTGGCAATGCTGATTTCTCAGGATAACTGGGGATCCCTATTTACTCGTCCTATTTCGCAGGGAATCATCGCACTACTGTTGATGGTGTTATTCACCCAGGCCTGGAAAATACTAAAAAAAGGGCGTCAGAATTAACAACGCTATGAAAGTAATCCCACAGATTTATTGACGAAGGTTGTGCATGGGAGTCAGGCAGCGGCGCTGGCCGAAACAGCGTCAACAAACCTTGATGGACAGAGCGCCGCCACTCCCTAAGCTGCTGAATCGATACTGTCGAAGTAGTCATCCAGCAGCTCCGGCAAAAGACTATCGAGCCCACTGGCTTGATTACGGGCGCGCGCTAGCTCCCGCATCAGAGTATCTAGGTGACGCGTATCTAAATCAGGGTGCTTACGCTTCATCGTTAGCGGCAGCGTGTCGAGAATGGCGGCGATCTCTGCCGCGATTTTGAATAAGGTGAAGATCGCAAATTCGCTGGGCACCACTTTACGAGCGGCCAGTTCGTTCTTCTGCTGCTGGCCAATACGGCGCTCTTTGGTCAGCAGGTACTCTTCATGTTCGCGCTTATGCTTGAGCAGTGGGTCAAAGCCCATATCGTCATCGCCAGGTTGCGATGATTGTTGTTTCGCCTCTAGCTCAGCCAGCTTCAAATCCAGCACAGAACGGCAGTCGAAATAGACGCTTCTACCGATCTTCGCAACCGGTTTAACCCCATTTATCAAAGTCTTGCACGCTGACACCCAGGTTTGCCGCCATCTGTCTTTTGTTCAGCCAGTAAGGCTCTGGTGATTGCTGTCTATTGCTCGACATCTAAACAACAACCTCGCCTTAGAAAATTCTCATAAATAGCGCGAAATCGAGGCTCTGCGCCCCCGTACAACAGAGGCACCCGCTCGGGAGGAACCGTGGACTTTAACCGTTTGAGGGGTTTCGTCTCATCCGTTAAATGTGCGGCAACGGCTCTACCGCGTTAAGCTGAAAGCTCGAAGTCATTTTCAAAGGAATCAGCATGGATAACGCTCAAGAGGTAGAGCGAGCGCTTCAACAATTAAGTAAGGAAATTCAGATTTTAATTAGAGCCTCGGAGGATCCGGCAACCCCAGTAACACCTGAACTGCGTGCTCGCTTCAAAAATCTAAAAGACCGGATCGCTTTAGGCGCGGAAATTGGAACAGTCACAGGCGATAAACGGGAGCTAACCGATAGCGAACGTGACTTCTATCAGCCCGCTCTTCAAAATGCTCTTCTCTATTTTAAAGCCTCTGCAAACGCTGCACCGACGAAGTGGCTAGACACCCTTCTTGATATCCAGGTCAGTATTGAGACCATGATGGCTCGCAACTCACTTTGATCACTTTTTACTCAATCCATAGGTATAGTATCCCCCCAGAATGCCATGAAGATATTTTGGACTAGACGACTTCCTGGTCTGAGAAAAGCCCTCTTCTTTCGCAGTAAACATTCTATGTCTCAGCATTTAAATTGCTCATTAGTGCTCTGCATATTTTTTCGCTAAAATTATATTTTAAATCCTGAATTCAAACATTAAGCGCAGCACCCGCGGTTTTCAGCGCCCCTGAATACTCTCCCAGGAACACTTGTGCCGGTGTCCGATACCCCAAGCGTTTTCTGGGGCGATTGTTCAACTTGGCAACGA
>NZ_VCQL01000035.1:0-29780 GCF_005937175.1 Halomonas sp. ATBC28
CAGCAGGTCAGCGAGGCTTAACGCCTGGGAAGCGGCGTAGTCACTTAACGGCATGTTCTGCGCTGAGGCACAGTAAAGATGACCCAGCCAAAAGGCGCGGGTAGGGTTGAGTTCACAGGTCATGGTGATCTCCAAAACCAACAAGAGATCATTAGTGTGAAGAGGCGTAATTAGCTTGAGTAGATGGGTTTGGTGGCTCGCTTACCTATACGGCGTGGAAAAACAGGCGAAGGCACTTGAACCCGAGGCGCGTCACGCGCTGCGTGAACAGAAGAGCCGCCCACTGATCGATCAACTACGCACCTGGCTCGACAAGTCACTGGCCCAGGTGCTGCCCAAAAGTGCGCTGGGTAAAGCCCTGCACTACCTGGATAACCAGTGGCCCCGCCTGACCCGGTTCCTGCACGATGGCCTGATCCCGCTGGACAACAATCCGGCGGAGAACGCCATCCGTCCGTTCGTCATCGGCCGTAAAAACTGGCTGTTCAGCCATACTCCGAGCGGCGCTCAAGCCAGTGCGGCGATCTACAGCCTGATCGAAACCGCCAAAGCCAATGGTCTCTCGCCTTACGATTACTTGCAGTATGTCTTCGCGACGCTGCCCACCCTCGACGATGATGACTTCAACACGCTGCTGCCCTGGCAGTGGAAAGAGACATTACCGATCTAAGCGAAATCTGCCTAGATGTGGTTAGTGGCTCGCTTACGTCGATGCCATGTCTAGCTCAGTCCTGATTGCCGTTATTACGCCTATCATTGTGCATGGGGATGGTGGCGTTCGGCTCGCAGCCATTGCGGCGGGTACGGTGGCGGTAGTGATGAGGAATCCGTTGGTATCAATTGCAATGGGTATGCTTTGTGCAGCTGGTTGGCGGTGGTGGGTTGGGTAATATCGTAAAAAAACGGCGGAATTGAAAACCTTAGACGAGCGCACGTGATAACTAGAATCAGGTATACCGCAGCTCCAGGGACTCATAATCACTTGCTTTTAAAATTGGTAAATATAGAAGTGGTGGGCCCAGTAGGACTTGAACCTACGACCGTGGGATTATGAGCCGTGTGAATAGCATGCCAATAATCGCCTTTGGTCGTTTTTTCAGTAACATAGCCCTTTTCTGTTTGACTGTTTCTGTCTTTACTGGTTACTTATGTGGACAATATTTTGACATCATCTTTCAAAAACTCTTAAAACCGCTGTTCTGAATTATTATCTAAATTGTAACTTAATTTCCTTATCTCTTGCTCCAAATTTCTAATAGCGGAATTAACTTTCTCTATAGCCTTTTGATTATCATCATAAATCTTCATCATTTTCATAAATTCTGCGTCATCATTTTCCTCTCTAGTCTTCATAATCATATATTTTATTTTATCTCTCTCATTGTGTAACTTTAGGATTTCTGAATATAGAGCATCTTTTTCATACATACTCTGCTTCAGCCTACCCTGATACATCGATTCATTAAAATTATAATTTTCAAGACTAATATTTTTGATTTCACTAACCAGTAATTCTTTCGTTCTATCTTTATTTAAAAATTTCTTTTCATCCTCTTTCTTGATCTCTTTTATTTCTTCCAAGGCCTCTTCATTAACTTTTACTTTCATACGTTCTTGCGCAAACTTAAGAAACCGATCGGGACTATACATATGAAAAAACATTTCAGTCTCGCTTTCAAACTCTTCAACAAGTTCTCCTCTTGGCCCTAATGTATTATTACCTTCTTTTTTCCACCAATCTTCTTTTGAATCACTAGTAACAAAAACAATATTAACCTTGTCTTTTTTAGCTTTTGCGATTATTTGCTTCCATACTATTAGATCTCCATAAGGTTTACATTTTTTATCATTTTCAGTTAAGCATTGATTTTCATGCTCATCTTTCTCTTTTTCTTTATCTTTATAGCCAGGTGGTGTTTTATTTTGATATCGAACCTCGCCTTCTTTTAATATTTCCTGCAACTCTTCATCAGTAAATCCGAAACCTACTTTTTCATCAAAAATATCAACGATTTTATTTCTTATCTCGTCCCCGCCGTTAATTCTTTTAACATATTCTACTTTACTATTTTCTAACTCTTCTTTTAAACGCCTCGATACATCAAAAAAACCAGCATGTAGCTCTTTACTAACAAACGGATGTTGTTTTTTGTGATTTAAATTTTCTTCTAAAATATTTAATTTTTTAATTACATCAACATAAAGCGCTTCCTGCTTACTGATTACAACTCTTCTATTCCTCAAATATTCTTCCATTGCTCTATTTGGTAACCAAACTCGGTCACTAAACCTATTCATTACATCTATAAAATCAAGCCTAGTAATGTCGGAATACCTGTATAGGTCACAAAGAAAGTTTGCATCAAATGCAAATAAACAATCATCCCAAATTGCTTTGACCTTTTCTTCATCCACAAAATAATCTGGAAAAAGATCTTTCATATTCATTTACGTTTCCCTTTTAAAAATTTTCTTATTTTTGCTTGAGTTGCAATAAAAAAAACAGAAAACAAGCTCATAATTAATGCAAACTTAATTATTTCTTGAAAAGCTTCTCTTGCTTCATCTGGCATGATCCCGGCCTCTTTATCCACAACGCCTTCCCCCTGGAACCATTTATCAACAACCCTTTTTGCTAGTTGGTATCCGTTCCCGTTTTCTTGAGGTCAGCACGAGCTTTTTCTATTTGTGGACTGATTTGACCTGCTTCTTCGATCACCTGTTCATGCATTAACCACATCGTGTACTGCGGAAATGCATCAACAATTTTCTTCATTACTTTGAATGAAGGCTCATTTCTTCCGTTTTCTACATTTATCAGCGTTTGCTTTGGAACCCCAGTCATATCGCAAAACGCTTGCCTTCCTAATCCCTGGACTTCGCGTACTTCACGAATTTTTTCCCCAATAGGGGTTGACGTATTGTCCATATGGGTTATATTCCATTTGAGACATGGTGCTCCATATGAGATACACCAGATTTTCAAAAAGTCGAACTCTAATTCAAAGACTATCACAGCCCATTACAGTGCAGGTAATGACACATGGAAACGAGCAACGCGCCCCAGGTTCCGGCCACAGTGCCAACGATGACCATCGAACGCTTCTCGCAGCTCTCCGGCCTAGATGAAGGTGTGATTCAAGGTCACATCCGCCGCGGCTACCTCCCCACCATCAAAGTCGGTCGTTACCGCATGATCAACGTGGCTCTCCTCAACGCACAGTGCCTTAACGCGGAGGAGTGGTCATGAATGCCGTCATGAACGTTGACACCACTCAAGCCCCTATCGCCACGCTAGCAGCCCCTTTGACGCTGCTAGATATAGAAGGCCTCACCATCTGCACTCAACGCCTGCTGCTGGACGGTGAAGCCCTCCCCCCGACAATGTATTGCTCCACCAGCACATCGTACCTGCTGGCGGCTTTTGCTTTATCGCGGTGCCTGCGGCTCACCTGCTCGCCCTCGACCTTGAAGACACCACCATTATCCGTTTCAGCAAAATCGACGGTGGTAAGTCCTACGCCATCGTTTTCAAGCACTACCAACACGCCCTGGCCTACCTCGCCAAGCACTACGGTCTCGCCCAGGCCACCGACCGCGCCTCTACATCTACCGACGCCTCCCCCCGTTCCTCGGTGATTGTTGTATCGGCGCACCTATCCACACCCCCACGGCTAACGCGCCTACCGTTATCCACAACGGCCTTTAGCCCTTTTGGAGTTATCCACATGAGTAAAAAACAGCCCATCCGCGTCTTTCTCGATCCGGAAACCCACAGCCGCCACCTGATTCAGGCGGGCACCAACGGCCTGACTTCCTCGGCCCTGTCGGAGCGCCTGATTGAATACGGCCTTGCCCAACTGGAGCGCGGCGACAAAGCACCGCTGGAAGCCCTTTCCCGTGCGGCCTCCCCCGCTCCCAATGCCAACGAGGCTTGATCTATGTCCCCCTGCCTCGATTCCCGAGCTCTGAGGGAGCGGGGCCAGCGGTGCCTGCCTAGCTATACGGAAAAGTTCCTGTCATGCGTCGTCATCCTGTTCTGCTTCTTTCCAAAACATTTCTAATGATTCAAAAGCGAGTTTTTCTCTTAGCAAAGCAGTTTGTAGTTTTTCACTATCAGGCGGAGGGCTGAATGTAGAGCAAGTACGTTCAACATCTTTGCGGGCTTCGAGCCATTCTTCATGCAATGGCGCCCACTTCTTTTTCCAGAATGCAAAAGGTCGCTGTAGAGGAGATGACATTTTCCTGAGTGCCCAGCTCATAACAGCGTTCTCTTCTGGCCCATCAGGCTTATCCCACTGCACATGTACTCTGCAAACAGGCCCCTTTGATCCTAGCGAGGGGATAAAGCTCATACCAGGCATGGAAACGTCCAGTACCGTACCAAGTCCAAACACTTTGTGATCTACACGATCACCAATCTCCAGATCGACTTTCGGCTCTTGTGCCATAGCGGTTCCCAAGCGGTTGATATAGACATTTCTAAGTTACCAGCCTTCGAGTACCGTGTCCCAGAGTAGCTGTATACACGCAAAATAAATGCTCTTCAAATAGCGATTAAATCAGCTCTCAAACTAAGCAGCGCGGTTTCGCAAATTTCGCGACGCGCTGCAAGAGGAGACGCTATCAGCGGCTCACTTGCGCCTATCAAGCACTTTTATAGAGCACCTAAGCTGGCAGGACGGCATTGAGCGCTATGACCGCCCATACACCCTCTTTTATATGGATCCGCCCTACTGGCAGACGGAGGGATATGGGGTACCCTTTGGCATAGAACAGTACGAAGAAATGGCGAGCATGCTGGCAAAGCTCAAGGGCAAGGCCATCATCAGCCTCAACGACCACCCAGACATCCGCCGGATCTTCGCGGGCTACCACATCGAAACCACCGACATACGCTACACCGTCGGAGGTGGCAAAGGCTCAGACGCCAAAGAGGTGCTGATCTTCAGTTGGGATGTGGATGCCGAACCAGCGGGGCTGTTTTAATGAGAGACTCCATGACAATACATGAAGAAGAGTTTGAAAATGCTCTCGAACTTATAAACTTCTTGTCACCTTTAAATAAGACTCAGTGGAGTCGAAGCCACATATTCAGAGGACAGCCCTGCGCTAGTTTTGTGCTTGCTCCTTCCGCTCTGAGAACCAAGGGGGCTATGGCTGCAGAGCAAATTGTTGGGAGAAATTTGGGTGGCGATATCAGGCAAGCCCATTATGAGCTGTCACTGCTAGATGCCTTTATGAAAGGATGCGATGCATCAGGTATAGCAGTACCAAGTGACTCAGTTGCTATCAGGGATAGAATTAAAGAGCTCAGCTTTCAAGACGCCCTTGCCGCCTTTCAAAAAGATGATTTTGAGTGGCCTGTTGAGGAGCTATTACCTTTGCTTGCTACCGCTCAGCATCATGGCGTACCTACGTGCTTACTAGATTGGACAAAAAGGTCTTATGTAGCTGCATACTTCGCCTGCTCAGCGGCTCTAGAAGCAATGCACTTCGTAACCTTATCGGGCCGTTTGGCTGTGTGGGCCTTGGACATATCTGATAGCCGTTCATGGGAGTCTGTGAAATATCTGGAAATGCCCGGATCAGCAAGCGCTAACCTAGCGGCTCAAGCTGGAGTATTCACGGTCACCACTCTGGCAGCATCTTATGGTGGGGGGCAGGAATCTGTTTCTCTGGAGAATCTTAGTGATATCCAACGTTCATCTGCTGAAAAGCCTGTACTCACTAAATGCACCCTACCTATCACAGAAGCTCCAAAGCTTCTCAGCTTGTGTGATGAGTTCGGGGTAAAGGGATCAACTCTGTTCCCAGGCTATGAAGGTGTAGCTCGAGAAGTACGTGATAGAGCTTTTGCAGGTGAATTCCACAAAGAGCCTTGGTTGAATCGATAGGCCTTTAAAAGCAGTGCCAAATATCCCGCAATAATCTTAGAGGGCACGCTTCGGGTGCTGTGCCAAATCATCTGCGACTTTATGCCAAATCTGACGCGCGCTTACACTAGGGTGTAGACGCTTTGTAGACACTGACGGAAAAAGGTACGGCGAGGGAGGGTATTACGGCGGGTAAGTCTTTGATTAAATGGTGGGCCCAGTAGGACTTGAACCTACGACCAAGGGATTATGAGTCCCCTGCTCTAACCAACTGAGCTATAGGCCCGAAAAGCGTACATATCATAGCGAATGTGGCCGAGAGAGGCTAGCCCCTTTGCGCTATCTTGATGTCATTACGGCACTTTATGTGGATTGGGCAGTCTGGTGAGTAGTTCTTTATACGGAGACGCGCTGTGAAAGCATTGATTGCTCTATTCCCCTTATTGTTGGCGCTGCCCGTGCACGCTGATTGGCAGCTTGATCCTGGACAGTCGCGGGTGCAGGCATCGATTACTCAGTTGAACGGCGAAGCACCGCAAACTCATCACCATCAAGTGCGCGATCTGCAGGGTGATATCTCCAGCGATGGCACCCTGCGCTTGCCGTTAAAGCTCAGCCAAACGGATGTGCTGGAACGCTTTGGCGAGCTGCCACCTTGGATAGGTTTGCTGGCGAACACCACCTTGGTGACGCTAGAAGCGCAAATGCCGCCAGAACGCTTGGACGGTTTGGATATTGGCGAATCACTGGTGGAGACGCTGACCTTTAGCGTTCAATCAGACATGGTTAACCAACAGGAATCCGTGCCGCTGCGGTTTACCCGCGAAGGCCTAAATGAGATACGCGTCACCCACGCGGAGCCCATGGCGATGGATGGCCGAGCACTGATGGCCAACACCACGGTGCGCACCGTGATGTCGTTACTAGGCTACCAGGAGATTGAAGAGCATGTGCCCGTCACCCTCAATGCGCTCCTGGTTAATAGGTAATAGTTAATCAGTAGTCGTTAAAGGTTACTGAGTGCTTCCACATCCCCCGCCTGGGCTTCGCCGGTTTGTACCCGCCACTGGGCGGCGTAGTGGCCGTTAGCTGCCAATAGGCTGGAATGGGTGCCCCGCTCGGCCACTTGGCCTTTCTCAATCACCACGATCTCATCAGCATGCACAATGGTCGAAAGCCGATGAGCAATCATAATCACCGTGCGGCCATGGGCGATGCGCTTTAGCGATCGCTGAATGGCCGCTTCGGTTTCGTTGTCCACTGCGCTGGTGGCTTCATCCAGCACCAAAATAGGCGGGTCTTTAAGTAGCGCCCGCGCTAAAGAAAGCCGCTGGCGTTGGCCGCCGGAAAGCCGCACGCCCCGCTCCCCTACCGGCGTATCCAATCCTTGGGGCAGCGTTTCGATAAAGCTCCACGCCTCGGCGGTTTTTGCCGCATCGATAATCGCGGCTTCGTCGGCATCGGGCTTGCCGTAAGCGATATTGTCGCGAATGCTGCCTTCAAACAGGTAAACATCCTGGCTGACCAGGCCGATCGACTGGCGTAGCGAGTTCATGCTGACCTCGGTAATCGGCTGGCCATCGATGAGTACCCGCCCGTTTTCCGGGTCGTAAAAGCGCAGCAGCAGCTTGATGAGGGTCGATTTACCCGAGCCGGTCGCGCCTACTAATGCCAGAGTGTTGCCTGCCGGTGCGTGTAAATGAATGTTTTCCACGCCAACACCACTGGTAGCGTAGTGAAAGCTCACATTGTCGATGGTCACTTCACCGCGCACCGGCTGAACGAGCGGGGTGGTGCTATCGTCCTTAACGGTAATCGGCACTTCAAGTAGATCAAGAATCCGTCGCGTGCTGGCCATGGCGCGTTCGAACAGGTCGATCACCTGAGCCAGGCCAGTGAGCGGCCAGAGCAGACGCTGGGTCAGGAATACCAACACACCGTAAGCACCCACATTGAGTGAACCGTTGAGCGCCATCATGCCGCCCACAGTAAAGGTGGCCAGAAAGCCCGCCAAAATCGCCATGCGGATCACAGGAATAAACGCGGAGCTAACCTTGATCGCCCTTCTGTTGGCTTCTACGTAGGCTTCGCTGGCCTCGCGCAGGCGTTCCGCTTCGCGCTCTTCACTGGTAAAGCTTTTAATCGTCGCGATGCCGCTTAGGTTGTTGGATAAACGGCTGGCTAAATCACCCACCTTTTCACGCACGTCGCTGTAGAGCGGCCCGGCTTTGCGCTGGAAGAAGAACGCCCCCCAAATGATCAACGGAATAGGTGTAAACGCCAGCAGCGCAATCAACGGCGAAAGCACAAAGAATACCGCGCCAATCACCACCACCGTCACCACTACCTGAACCATCGCGTTGGCGCCACCGTCCAGAAAGCGCTCAAGCTGATTAACGTCGTCGTTCATGGTGGCCACTAGCTGGCCGGAGCTTCTTGATTCAAAGAACGCCATATCCAGCCGTTGAGCGTGCTCGTAGGTATCTTGGCGCATATCCGCCTGCAAACGTTGGGCTAAGTTACGCCAGAGAATTTGGAACAAGTACTCAAACAGCGATTCCCCCGCCCAGATAACAAACGTCAGCACCGCCAGCATGGTGATCTGCTGTTGGGGCGTCTCGAAGCCGAGGCTGGCCACAAAACTCTGCTCCTGATTGACCACCACATCAATGGCGACACCAATCAGAATCTCTGGGGCAATATCAAACAGCTTGTTGATAATCGAACAGGCGGTGGCGGCAATGATGCGCCGACGATAGCCTTTGGCGTAGCGCAGTAGCCGCAGCAACGCTTGAAAACTGTGTGCAGGAGAGGACACGAGTGTTCCTTACTGAGGTTGTTATAGCTGAAATAGGTTTAGAAGCGATAGAGTAATGAAATCGCCCCGCTATCTCTAGCAGGGCATCAACTTAATGCATCTTTAGCAATGCGGCGAAAGGCTGGAGACTGCCTAGTAAGCAGGTGCCGGGGAGCGGTGCACATTGGCCAGCAAGGGGCTGCCGGTATCAGGGTCGGTGAGTAACGTGCACTCCACTTGATAGAGCGTTCGCACCAGGTCAGGCGTAACCACCGTAGCCGGAGCCCCTGCCGCGATAATCTGACCTTCGCGCATGGCGATGAGATGGTCAGCGTAGCGGCAGGCGCTGGCGAGATCGTGCAGCACCATCACCACGGTACGGCCGTGGTGGGCAAGATGTTTCACCAGCTCGAACACTTCAATCTGGTGGCCAAGATCCAGCGCGGAGGTGGGTTCATCCAGCAGCAGCAGCGGGGTTTGCTGGGCGATGGTCATGGCGATCCAGGCGCGTTGGCGCTGTCCACCGGAAAGCGCATCAATTGGCCTGTCAGCGAGTTGTTCAAGCCCTGCCGCCGCTAGCGCGTGCTGCACCACGCGCTGGTCTTCTGCTGACCACTGGCGCAGCCAGCCTTGGTGGGGCTGGCGACCAAAACGAATCAGTTCGGTCACGGTTAGCCCCTCCGGTGCGACGGCCTCCTGGGGCAGTAGCGCCAGCTGAGTGGCCAATTGGCGCGTGGGCAAGCGCTGAATATCGGCGCCATCGAGCAATACAGCACCGCTATCGGGTTTGTGTAAACGAGCAAGCCCGGCCAACAACGTCGATTTTCCGCAGCCGTTGGGGCCCACAATGGCGGTGACTTTGCCGCTGGGCAGGGTGATATCCAAGCCATCGATCACCTGCCGGGTGCCATAACTCATGCCGAGCGACTGCGTGGCAAGAGATGGCATAGTGGGTGTTGGAGATTGGCTCATGTGAAGCTCCGTTGCGGGCGCATTAATATCCAAAGTAACCAGGGCCCGCCGACCACGGCGGTAACGATACCGACGGGAATCTCGATCGGCGCCAGCAGCGTACGCCCGGCCAAGTCGGCGAGTACCATGACCAGCGCCCCCGCCAGCGTTGCCGCCAAAACCGGCACGCTACGAGAACTCGACATTGACCGGGCAATCTCCGGGCCAATCAGTCCCACCATGCCCACCGGCCCGGCAACAGCGACCGCTAACCCCGTCAAGGCGACAGATAGCAGCAGCACTTCCAACCGGCGTCGCTTGACGTTTACGCCTAACCCGCTAGCGGTAGCATCCTTGAAACGCAGTAGCGTTAGCGAACGGGCTAATGCCATGGCAGCGGCCAGCCCTAACGCCAACCCGAGCATGAGTAACTGCAGTGCGCCGCTGGGGCGGGCATTGAGCGAACCCACCGTCCATGGGTAAGCGGCATTGGCGGTATCAATGGCGACGCGCGCCAGCATCAATTGCGTTATCGCGCCAAACACCGCGCCCACGCCAATCCCCGCCACGATAAAGCGATACCCTTGGGTGCCGTTGCCCGCGGCGAGTCCGAAGGTGAGTACCGCTGCGGTGGTTGCCCCTGCTAACGCCATGGCAGGCGGCGCGATAGAAACACCAAGGCCTACGATGGAGGCCACTGCAAATGTCGTCGCGCCGTTATCAATACCAATAATACCCGGCGTCGCCAAGCGATTGCGGGCCAGGGTTTGCATCAGTATGCCGGCTAACGCGAAGGCCGCCCCGGTACTAACGGCTGCGGCCAAACGCGGCAAGCGTAGCTCCTGCACTACAAAGCTCGCCATTATATCTGCGTTGCCAAACAGTGCCTGCAGCACCGCCGTTGGCGCGACCTTAACGCTGCCCAGGCTTAGATAAAAAACGCTGGCAAGCAGTAACGCGCCAAACAGGCCCAGGTTAACGGCTACCGCTCGCTGCTCAAATAACAGACTGTTCGCACCGTTCCCGCTTCGCCAAGCGAATCGCCAGTAACCTTGCGGTGGCGGTACGTTGTTATTGCCGTCCGCGCGGAACTGGTCTTCCGAAGAGAAAGGCATAGACGAGCTTTTTATCTGCGTGGTTTTCATTAGCGAATTCATAGCATTGGTAGGCGGCGCGCACGTACAACCGCTATCAGTACGGGGGCGCCGCACAGCGCCGTGAGTACGCCCAACGGTAGTTCCGATGGAGCGACCACCACTCGAGAGATGATATCGGCCGCGAGGACGATCAGCGGCCCGATGGGCAGACAAAACCATAGCGTGCGACGAATATCAGGCCCGGCAAAGGCCCGTGCGACAAACGGCACCACCAACCCAACAAAGGCAATGGGCCCGGCGATGGCGGTGGCAGCCCCCACCAACAGCGCCACGCAGGCGATGACCAACCAACGAATGAGGTTGGGGTGGTGGCCCAAACCAGAGGCCACTCGTTCGCCTAGTGCCAGGGCAGCTAACGGCCGAGCAATCAGCGCAACCATCACTGACGCGACCAGCATACTGGGCAGCACGGCAAGCAGGTCGTCCAAGCGGCGGCCTGCCAAGCTGCCAATCACCCAGAAACGAATTTCATCAGCGGCACGCTGGTCGTAAAGCAGTATCAATGAGGTTAATGACGCCAACAGGCCAGAGAACGCAGCCCCGGCAAGCACGAGCCGGATGGGGTCGTTACCCACACCGCGAAAGCGCGCCACGCTCAATACGCACACGCAGCCCACCAGCGCACCTAACTGCGCGACTGAAATGCGTAACGTGGCGGCGCTGGCACCCAGCACTAAGGCCAGCGCCACGGCAAACGCCGCCCCCGCGCTAACCCCTAAAAGCCCCGGTTCAGCCAGCGGGTTGCGTGCCACCGCTTGCAACAAGGCTCCAGCAACGCCTAGTGCCATGCCCACGACAATACCAATTAAGGTGCGCGGTGCGCGCAGTTCCCAGACGATGAAGCGTGCTTCATCGTCCTGGGCGCCGCTGAGTAGCGCCAGGGTCCTGCCGGGGCCAACGCTACCTGCGCCGATTAATAAACTAACGAGACTCACCGCCACAAGGGCGGTGAGTAGCAGCAGCATTAGCGTTCGGGGAGTAGCACGCCTAACGTTAGGCGTTGCAAAACGTGGAACCGTCACGGCAACAGCGCTGCCTCTATATCGTCAAGAATCGCCTGGGCGGCCAGCGGGCCATTGGCACTTGTCCATAGCTGGCCATCTACCGGCACTACGTGGTCTTGCTGCACCACGTTTAGGCGCGTAAAGGCACTGCTCTGCTTGGCTGCGTCCACCGCCGCTTGGCCATCTTCGTTGAGCGTTGCCAGGAACAGCCAGTCGCCGTCCACTTGGGAAAGGTTTTCCAGGCTCAGCACATCGCTATGCACGCCGCGCTCGCCCACTAGGCCAGCGTCCTGAACATCCAGCCCCGCTTGGGCTAACAAACCTGCAGCGAAAAGGTTTTCCGACATCACCATAGGGCCACCGGGCATCCAGCGCACCAAGAAGGCGCTACCACCGACACCGGCCTCTTCCACTGCCTCGGCGACCTCGGCGGCGCGTTGCTCAACGGCCTCAATCGCTTCTGCGATGGCGGCTTGGCGATTAAGCGCTTCGCCGTAAAGGCGGGCTTCGTCTTTCCAGTTATCCGGCGCAAGTGGCTGAGTGGGTGGCACCACCGTAGGCGCAATACGTGACAGCAGTTGATACTGCTCATCAGAAAGCTGGGCGGGCGCCAAAATCAGATCCGGCTGCTGCGCCAGCACGGCTTCGATATTGATCTCGCGCACCACGCCCATAATGGCAGGCGTGTTCTCGCCAAGGTGCGCTTCAATATAGCTTGCCACGTTGTCGCCACCACGCGTCGTCACAGCGCCTAGCGGGTTCACGCCTGCCGCTACGGCAGCGTCCAAAGCGCCTTCGTAGAGTGTTACGACGCGCTCTGGGGTTCCCTCAACGTCTACGTCGCCAAAGGCGGTTTCCAGCGTGCGCGCTTGCGCAGTGCCTGCCACAAAAATACTTAGCAATACGCCGACCATACCTAAACGCCCGCTCTTAGCGAGGATGGCGGCCATTGATGTCGTTTTAACCAGCATAAGTTTCTCTCAATACGGTACCTTGGCAAGGATAATAACGATTCTCAAAAGCGCTTGCACTACTATTCCAGCGAATGGCGTGTTCCATTTCCTGCAACTCCTCCACCCTCTCACTGTTTCAGTATGCGCAACGCAACGTTCCTCAATCATTCCCTCGCGTTTGGGAACTTTTCTTTTTAGACTCCCGCCTTTATTTGATAATTAATATCATTGGCTAATAATTATCGTAACCAAGAGGGAATGACATGCCACGCTTTACTCGCTCTGTTCTGGCTAGTGCCGTCACGTTTGCTGTTTCTGCAGGCACAGCCACCGCTCAAGAAGATCAACAGCTGGACAATATCGTTGTCTCGGCCAGCGGGTTTGAACAGGCGATGGTCGATGCCCCTGCCAGCATTTCGGTGATCTCTCGCGAGGAGCTTTCGCGTCAACGGGTTACCAGTATTGCTGATGCCCTGCGCAACGTTGAGGGGGTGGATATCGGCGGCTCAGTGGGCAAAACCGGTGGTAGCAACATTAGTATTCGTGGCATGCCCAGCGACTACACGCTGATCCTGATTGACGGCCGCCGCCAGAATACCGCCGGCAGCGTGACGCCCAATGGGTTTGGCGAAACCTCCACCAGCTTCTTTCCCCCCATTTCCAGCATTGAACGAATTGAAGTTATCCGTGGGCCGATGTCGACACTATATGGCTCTGACGCCATGGGTGGGGTAATCAACATTATTACCCGCCGGGTTGGCCGCGAGTGGACTGGCTCTATCGGGGTCGAAAACACCTTTAACGAAGATCGCGATTTTGGCGATCGTCGCGAGATCAACCTGTATACCAGCGGCCCTTTGGTGGAAGATACCCTTGGCCTTCAACTGCGTGGCCGGGTTTATGAGCGCGATGCTTCTGAACTCACCTACACCGACGGTGACGGCAATCCTATTGAGGTCAGCCAGCGCGGCCCCAGCCCGGTGGAAGGCGATACCTACAACATCGGCGGCAAGCTAACCTGGACACCCTCTGATAGCCATGACCTGTGGCTAGATGGTGAAGTCAATCGTCAACGCTATAACAACGACGAGTGCCAGCTAGGCACCCTGGATGGACGCACCCGCAGCTGCGCGCCCGCCCCTGGCAGCGCCACCGGCTATTCGGATGAACTCCGTTTTGAGCGCGAGCAAATCGCCATTGGCCACACTGGACGTTTTGCCTCGGGTACGTTGGAATCCAGCCTGATGCGCAATACCACCGAAACCAAAGGACGCACGATTCCTGGTGATGTGGGCGTCGCTTACGAAGGCTTTCCTAGCATTGTCGGCGGTGCGCCGCGGGAGCTGGAAACCACCAATACCGTGCTCGACAGCAAATTCATCATGCCGCTGGGCAACCACATGACCACGTTGGGCCTGCAGTGGTGGGATGCCGAGCTTGACGACGGCTTGGCCGGTGAGACCTTTGCCCAAACCACCTGGTCGCTGTTTGCTGAAGATGAATGGATGCTGCGGGACGATTTGGCCCTGACCCTAGGCGGCCGTTACGATCACCACGACGCCTTTGGCAGCCAGTTCAGCCCGCGCGGCTACTTGGTGTGGAACACGACGCCCAACTGGACATTAAAAGGTGGCGTGAGCCGCGGCTATAAAACGCCCACGCTTAATGATTTGCACGATGGCATCAACGGCGTTACCGGCCAAGGCACCGTGCTGACCATTGGCAACCCGGATCTTGAGCCTGAAACCAGCACCAGCAGCGAGATAGGCGCCCATTACGACAACCAGCAAGGCTTTACCGCCAGCGCCACGCTGTTCCACAACCAGTTTGACGATAAGATTGCCAGCGGCAGCGATATCCTGGTGGAAAACGACCTGCTGATTCCTGACGGCCTGTATAGCCAGGATATCAATATCGATGAAGCGATCACCCAAGGGGTTGAGCTCTCTACCAGCTACCAGTTCGCTCCCGATTGGCACGTTAACGCTAACTACACCTATACCGATAGCGAGCAGAAGAGTGGCGATAACGAGGGTGAGCCACTGACGGATACCCCCGAACACGCCATCAACGCCACGCTGCGCTGGCAGGCAACGGCAAAACTGGACACCTGGCTCTCAGCTGAGTACCGCAGCGAACGCTACCGTAACCGCGAAAGCGTGCGCGGCGCCCCCTCGTTTGATGACCTGGGCGACTTTAAAGCCTATTCACTGTTTCACTTAGGCGGTAACTATGCAGTCACCAATCAGCTTAATCTGAGCGCAACCATCTATAACCTGTTTGACAAAGACTTTGTCGACTACCGCGCCTACGGCGATGGCTCCAGCTTTGGCAACGTTTACGCCAATAGTGAAGAAGGTCGCCGTCTGTGGCTATCCGCCCGCTACGAGTTCTAATCAATTTCAGCTCGCTACTGTTTCAATGCTGATTTCTGCCCCGGCCATGCGCTGGGGCTTTTTTGCTGACTCTCCTCTCCTTGCCTAGCAGCCAAAAAAGCGGCTATCGCTGGATAGCCGCTGCTGTACTGCGTTTATAACGGGAACCTAGCGTATAGAAGGCGACGTTGAGACCTAACCAAACCCGGCGGCCATCTTCCACATAGCCGTACTCATCGTAGTCAATCGCTTCGTCGAACAGGTTGTAGATACCCGCGTTCAGTTGAGTCGATTCATTTAGCTGGTAGCCAATACCTGCATCTACAAAGGTGTAGGAAGGAGCCACAATGGCACTGCTCGAAGGGCCAGTAGTCGGTTGGCTCTCTTCGCCGCGGTAAGTGACTTTTGTCCATTGACTCAACTTGGCAGAGACTTGCCAATCTAACGAGGCGGATACCTGGTGCTTAGGCAGCTGTGTTAACGGCTCGCCTGCATACTCACCGCTTTTTTGCTCGCTATCGGTATAGGTGTAGCTGGCCGTTAACTCAACGGTATCGGTTAAAGGCGCAGCCACACTCGCCTCTACGCCCTGGGTCACCGCTTCATCAACGTTAACGCGATAAGTCGGGTCGCTGCCAAACTGGTTAGCGCCATCCGTACAGATATCGATGGGGCAAGCTATTCGGGTAATTTTATCGTCAAAGTCGTTATGGAATAGCGTGACGCTGCCGCTCAGGCCAGAGTCGTTGGCATAAAGCAGGGCCAGCTCTTTATTGAGCGAGGTCTCTGGCTCAAGGTCAGGATTACCGTAAATATTGCCACCACGACTGACCTGCCCCCAGTCGGGGGTGATCTCGCGCAGGTTGGGCGCTCGATAACCGGTTGAAACGCCGCCTTTCAACGTCCAGTCAGGCGTCATATTCCACACGCTATAAAGACGCGGGCTTAAATGACTACCGTAGTTGTCGTCATCATCAACACGTAAACCGCCGGTCAATGCCCAGGAATCGGTAAGCATCCATTCATCTTCAACAAAAATTGCCCATTGGCTATTCTCAATCTCACTACGATCAGAGTCAGGCAGTCTGTTCGTTGTACTATCTTCAAGCGACTCTTCCTCGTAGTTAGCGCCTAGCGTCACCATATGCATGCCTAGCGGAATGACAGCGCTGGTTTTGGCGGTAGTGTTGGTAATTTCAATATCCCGCGATTTATTTTCGCTGCGCTCACGCTGCAAGTAGGTTTCGCTGGTACCCCAATCGAAGCGACCACTGTGGGTTAGCGCAACGTGCTGATGGGTATAGTTGTTGTAGCTATCCTCACAACCACCGCGACAGCCCTCCGATGGCGCCGAGTTGCCCATCAGCGATTCGCGCTCCTGCTCCGTGATACCGGCCTCAAAAGTGAAGTCGTGGTTTTTTGATGCGGCAAGACTAAATCGAGCGGTGAGGCTTTGCAGGCTTTTATCTTCGTAGCCGTTAAGGATATTGTCTTCATCGCGCTGAGAGGCACGGCCATAGAGCTGGAGCCCTAAACGCTCCCCTACCAGCGGGCCACTCAGATAAAAATTGGCTTGGCGGCTATCGCCGGAGTCGCTGTCTTCCTGAAGCACGGTGTCGAGTTGCACATTACCGTGCCACTCCTGCGCAACCTTGCGGGTAATCACGTTAATGACCCCGCCGATGGCATCGGAGCCGTAGAGCGTCGACATTGGCCCACGCACTACTTCAATACGCTCAATAGCCTGTAACGGCGGCAGCCAGTCTTGCTCAAAACCTGCATCGCCATTAGGGCGAGACTCGCGGGAATTCTGCGGGCGCCCATCGACCAATATCAGGGTGTACTGGGAGGGCATGCCGCGAATAGAGATATCCTGGCCGTTATCCCCTCTCCCACCGCCGGTGACAATCACACCGGGCACATCGCGCAGCGCATCGGTAACACTCTGATAGTGGCCTTGTTCCAACTCTTCGCGGGAAACCACGCTGATAGACGCGGGGGCATTGGTAATCTGCTGTTCAAAACCTGACGCAGTTACCACCATATCGTCTAAGCGGGGCGCGTCTTGTGCCCAAAGAGCACTACTGGCAAGCGAAGAGATAGCGCTGGCCAGCAGCGTACGGCGCAAACAGGGAGACATAACTTCGTCCTTTATAGTGTGTGAGCAATGTGGGTAAGCATTTGCTCTATTAAATGCGAATTATTAGCATTAATATTTTTACACACTCTTTGCACACTGGGGTGAGACGGTACGTTCAGCATACCGGAACACAAATGCCTATTATTTTCATTCGCACCGAAAAATGGCACAATTAGCGCTCACCCTTTTCCGTGGGCCTGACCATGTATGACTTTGACGAACTTACCGCCTTTGCCGATGTGATGACCACGGGCAGTTTGACTCGCAGCGCTCAAAAGCTCGGATTAGCCAAATCGACCCTTAGCCGCCGTATCAGCCAGCTCGAAACCCGGCTTAACCAGCCACTGCTGCGCCGTCAGGCCAACCGCTTGATTCCTACCGAGGCGGGGTTACTGTTTCACAACTACTGCACCGAGCTTTTGGCAATGGCGGCTCATAGCCAGGAGGCGCTGGCAGAGCTGCGTGAGGAGATTAGCGGAGAAATTACCCTTGAAGTGCACGGTGCCCTGGCCCGCAGCTGGTTAGCCAGTGCCATTGATGCCTTCTTAAACCGCCACCCCAAGGTAGAGTTAACGCTACACACCAGGGAAACACCGCCCACTAAAATGCACAGCAATAGCGTGCATGTCTGGCTTGGGCCGACTCATGAGTGCGGGCTAAACCAGGAGCGCTTGGGGCATTTAACCCGCGGGCTTTATGCCAGCCCACACTATTTAGAGGCGGCTGGCACGCCTCAACACCCCGACGAACTGAACCAGCACGCCTGGATAGACCTGCTGGGCACGGCTTCTGACGGGCTACTGCTCACTCATCCAGAGCATGGCGAATACACCTTTAACCCGCCCCGTTCACGGCTGCGGGTAGATCTCACTACCCTGCATATAGATGCCATTGCGCGCAGCCAGGGTATCGGCTTGCTCTCACACTGGTTAACCGCAAAACGCGAACAGCATCATCCAGGCGAGCTGATTAACTGCCTGTCCGGCTGGGAGCCGGTGCCACTTCCTATCACACTGCTTTATGCTTACGGTCACCAGACCCGCCGTACCCACGCGCTGTTAGAGTTTTTACGCAGCCAGGTGCCCGCCCCGTGGCGCACGTCAGCCGCCGCCGTCTAGGTTAATTCGAGTGTTTGCCTTGCCAGTTAGCCCGCTTATTAACGACAATGGGCGGCTAACGATTGCCAAGGACAGCCAATGCTTGCCGAACTTTTTGCCGTCATGGCGCCCGTGCTGGCGGGTGCAGGGCTCGGCTACCTGTGGGTACGCCTAGGCCATCCCTACCCGGTCGACTTCATTACCCGGCTAGTGTTTAACATTGGCACACCCTCACTGGTATTAGCATCCCTGGCGGGTGCCGATATCGATGCCACCACCTTTGGCCAGACGATGCTGGCCGCCGCGCTGGTGATTATCACCATGGGGGCGGCGACCTTTGGCGTGGCAAAACTGCTGCGCCGCAGTTGGCGGGTACTGCTTGCGCCCATGATGTACCCCAACACCGGCAACATGGGCTTACCCGTGGTGCTTTACGCCTTTGGTAGTGCCGGGTTTGCCTACGGCATCACCGTGATGGTGACCGTCTCGCTTTTTCAGTTCACCCTAGGCGCTGTGCTTAATAGCCAAGGCAACCCGCTTAAAACCCTTGCCAAAACGCCTACGGTGTATGCCATTGCGATTTCCATGGCGCTACTGCTAACGGGCACTTCCCTGCCCCCCTGGCTGGCGAATACGGTGGACTTAATGTCGGGGTTCACGGTACCGCTCATGCTCATTACTCTGGGCGTATCGCTAGCCAGCATTCAGGTGAAGAACCTGCGTTCAGGGCTCGGATTTAGTCTGGTGCGCGTGCCCCTCGCTGCCGTGGTCGCCTGGTTGATCGCTGGCTGGGTGGGCCTTCCGCCACTGGCCCAAAGCATTTTAGTGGTGCAGATGTGCATGCCAGTGGCGGTCTTCAACTATCTCTTTGCTCAGCGCGCCCAGCGCGAACCCGTCTATGTAGCCAGTTTGGTCTTCTGCTCGACGTTGTTAGCGCTGTTTTACCTGCCCGTGCTACTCGCCCTGCTCATGTAATAGTGGAACCCACACGTGACTAAAAGGTCACTGCTAGACTACTGGCAAGGATGCCAATGATTAACGTCACCAGAGGGCACGCTATGCTTCACATGAACAACCATACCCAACGCCCACTGCCCCCTGGGGCTTGGGCAAGGATCAGTGGACTAGTGCTGGCGGGCGCTATTAACACGGCAAATGCGGAAATCGTCCAGGAATCGCTGGAAACCGACCATTTAAACCTTTCCATTGAGAGTATCGCCGATGGTTTTGAGCATCCTTGGGCGGTGACGTTTTTACCCGATGGCCGCTACTTGGTGAGCGAACGCAGCGGGCAACTGAAACTTGTCGATCCCGAAAGCGGTGAAGCCAGTACGTTGGAAGGCATGCCCGAAGTGAGTACTCAGGGCCAGGGCGGTTTGCTAGACATAGCGTTACATCCTGATTTTGAAGGCGGAAATAGCGAGGGTGATAACGATTGGATCTATTTCACCTGGAGCAAGCCCGAGGGCAATAACAGCCGTTCAGCATTATCGCGAATAAAATGGCACAATGGCCAGCTAGGAGAGGTCGAACACTTGTTTGAACAAGATCGCGCCTCTGGGCCGGGCCGCCATTACGGCTCGCGGTTGGCGTGGCTGCCCGACGGTACCCTGCTAATGAGTATTGGGGATCGCGGCAGTGAACCGCCCCGCGCCCAGGCAAGCGATGACCACGCGGGCTCTACCCTGCGTCTTACCGCTACTGGCGGCGTTCCCGATGACA
Organism: Halomonas sp. ATBC28; assembly: GCF_005937175.1. NCBI lineage: Bacteria > Pseudomonadati > Pseudomonadota > Gammaproteobacteria > Oceanospirillales > Halomonadaceae > Halomonas > Halomonas sp. ATBC28. The sequence goes on from NZ_VCQL01000035.1 coordinate 20,073, forward strand.
ACCCTTTCGTTGGTGATGACACCACCCTGGATGAAATTTACTCCATGGGTAATCGCAATATTCAAGGCATGGTCGTGCTCAGTAACGGCGAAGCCTGGGCGTCAGAGCATGGCCCCCGCACCGGCGACGAGCTGAATCATATCGAAGCGGGCAATAATTATGGCTGGCCAAAGGTCAGCCAGGGCAATGACTATGCAACCAACGAGCCGATTGGCGAAGATTCGCTCCCCGGCATGGTTGACCCAGTGTATGTATTTGAAGGCCGCTTCGCCCCCGCCGGGCTTGCCGAAGTGACTAGTGACGCCTTTGGTGAGTGGCAAGGCAACTTATTAGCCGGTGGGCTAGGTAGCGAGAGGCTGTTGCGCCTGCGCTTGGAAGAGGGCCGTGTCGCCGAGGAAGAGCTGATTTTACAAGGCGAAGTGGGTCGCATTCGCGATGTTCGCCAAGGCCCTGATGATGCCATTTACTTACTCACTGACGCCCCCCAGGGCGGCTTGTACCGCCTAGCGCCAACGAACCAGTAGCGCTTCATTCACTGGCTGATATTAAAACGTATTAAAACCACCATGGATGCCCCATGCGACTACGCAATTTGATTATTTTGACTGTGATTGTGCCGCTGTTTGTCATCCTGGTGGTTTTTAGCTTAGTGGCAATCAAGTCGCTCGAAGATAACGTACGCTCAAAGCTACAAACGGAAGTTGAGATTATTACCCGTACGCTGAGCTCGTCGCTCAGCTACGCGGTTACGCCAGATAGCAATACGCCGCTTGAAGAAGCGTTACAGTCGGCGTTCTCCTTCCATCGAATTTACGGTGCCTATGTATTCGATACCCAGGGTCGCGATATTTACGGGCTGGGCCTAGGCAAAGATATTTTCAGCCGTGAAGAGATTCAACAAATCATTGAGCGCGATGACTTATATAGCAACTATCGCCAACACGATGGATGGAATTACTACTCTGCATTGACACCCTTGCGCTCACAAGATGGCACTGTATATGGGGTACTGCAGGTTAATCGGCTAAATACCGGTATTGAGAACTACACGGGTTTTATCAGTATTGTGGCCGTGTTGGTGTTTGTGATTGGCGCCGCCGGAATCGTGTTTAGTATTTGGTGGGGGTTTCGCCGCCATATCGAGCGCCCGCTTAACCGGCTGCTGCACGTAATGCAGTTAGTAGAAAAAGGTGACCGCAGCCAACGCGCCACCGAAGACGGCCCTATCGAATATCGCCACCTTGCCTCCGGTTTGAATGGCATGCTGGATGCGATGGCCGAAAAAGACCAAGAGATCGAAAATCGCCAACGGCGCGAAATTGAGCTTGAAAAGCGCCTGCGCAAATCGAAAAAGCTGGCTGAACTGGGCGTACTGGCAGCCGGCGTTGCCCATGAGATAGGTGCGCCGTTAACGGTGATCAATGGCCAGGCCCAGCGTTTGGCTCGCCGCGATGTGATTGGCGATGACGAACGCGCACGACTAGGGCGTATTCGTGGCGAAGTCGAGCGCATCGTTGAAATTGTGCGCCAGTTGATGGAATTAGGCCGCCAACATAACGTAGAGAAAGGCGAACTGGCGCTTGATCAGCTTATTATGAATGCCAGCGATTTGGTTGAAGACGAGCTGGAGCCACGCAATATTCGTTTAGACATTGAATTACCGTCGCCGACACCCAACTTACTCGCCAACGGCCAACAAATTGTGCAGGTGCTGACCAATTTGCTGCGCAATGCAGCGCAAGCCCCCGAAGTGAACAGAATTCGAGTGCGCGCCCAGCAGCAAGAGCACGAATTAATACTGTGGGTGGAAGATGATGGCCCAGGGATACCCAGTGCCCATCATCACAAAGTGTTCGACCCATTTTTCACCACCAAACCGGTCGGTCAAGGCAGCGGTTTGGGACTCTCTATGGTACATCGCATTATTAACGACCACGGCGGTACGATCGGCGTGTTTGACAGCGCCCTTGGCGGCGCTGGATTTGAAATCACACTACCTATTAGTGAAACCGCATCCGCGTGAGGACAACGTTTGTGACCCAACAGGATCCCCTTTTACCTTTGTTGGTGGTTGAAGATGACGCCGCTATACGTGAGTTATTAGAAGAAGAACTGCAGGATGCAGGCTACACGACGCTCGGCGTACCTAGCGCTGAAGAGGCGATCGCCTTACTAAGCCACACCACCGTCTCACTGGTAATTACCGACGTGCGACTGCCGGGTATGACCGGCATTCAGCTACTCCAGCAGCTCCGCCAAGCAGGCAGTGAGCTGGGCATTATTGTGATTACCGCTTTCGGTACCATCGATCAGGCGGTTGAGGCACTTAAGCTAGGGGCTGACGACTTTTTAACCAAGCCGTTAGACCTTGATGCCATCCGCGATGCCGTATTTCGTGTGCTGGAACGCCAACGCCTGGCGGTTTTCCACGACACGGATATCAGCCATTTCCACGGCATTGTGGGTAAAAGCCAGGTCATGCAGACACTGTTTCATGACGCCTCCCGCCTTGCCAAAAGCGATGCCCCCATTTTGATCTTAGGGGAAAGCGGTACCGGCAAAGAGTTACTCGCCCGCGCCATTCACCAGGAAAGCCCTCGCAATGACCAACCCTTTGTGCCGGTTAACTGTGCGAGCATTCCCGCAGATTTGATGGAGAGTGAGTTCTTTGGTCATGTAAAAGGCGCCTTTACCGGGGCTAATGAGGCGCGCAAAGGGCTCTTTCAAAGCGCTCAGGGCGGCAGCCTGTTTTTAGATGAGATTGGTGAAATGCCCATCAATCTGCAGGCTAAACTACTGCGGGCCTTGCAGGAGAAAACCGTGCGCCCAGTGGGCGGCGAGCGCGAAGAGCCAGTAGATGTCCGCATCATCGCTGCGACTCACCGCAACCTGGAGAAGGAAATCGAGCAGGAGAATTTCCGCAGCGACTTGTTCTACCGTTTGGAAACGTTCTCGCTGCGCATTCCTCCGCTACGCGAGCGCGGTACCGATATTGAGCACCTTGTTTTTGCCCTTATCGACAAGCACTCCGAGGCCCAGGGCAAGCAGATCGAGCAAATCGAGCCAGAAGCGCTCAACAACCTGCTCAACTATGCCTATCCCGGTAACGTTCGCGAACTGGAAAACGCCATCATGCGGGCAGTTACCCTGAGCGAAGATGGCTCGCTCAGCCATAAAGATCTGCCCGAACGGCTGCGCGAACAATCAACGGTGGAAAGCGGTACCCCACTGGTGCCTACCGTCAGTGGCGAAGTGCTGGCAGGGAGCCAGGTGCCCTCGGCAACGCCAATCCGCTGGCCTAGCCTAGAAGAAGTTGAAAAGCGCTATATTAACAAGGTATTAGAAGCAACGGGTGGCAACAAGCGACGCACCGCAGAAGTGCTGGGCATTGCTCGTCGGACGCTCTATCGTCGCCTGGAAGACAGTGAAGAGTAACTACCAGGATACTGATAAGGCGGGATGCGCTAGCTAGAAAACAGACAAAAAAACCCCCGCGGGCGCGGGGGCGGAAAGGATGGCAAATCGTGTGGAGCAGCCGCAGGGAACAAACAGCTGAGGCGATTTACCATCGTAGGGAGCGGTACACTTGCTAAAGACTAGTTACTGGTCGAATTTTCATCCTCTTCCTCAGCGCCAGGCATAGGTTCGGTTCCTTCACCAAAGCCAGGCTCGTCGTCAGGGTTCATAGTGCCCTCTGCGGGCTCGTCCATGGTGTCATCCGGCATGGACTCTTCTGACATAGGATCTTCTGACATCGTTTCTTCAGATTGCGTCATGCTGTTTTCTGCTGCTGGCTCTTCACTTAAGCCTGGATCCTGCTCCATCGCTGACTCTTCACTCATACCCGGTTCCGGCTGAGTGGTGGCATCCTGCTCTAATGGTGAAGGCTCTTCAGCAGGTGGCGCTGTTTCTTCGTTATCACCGCAACCAGCTAACACAATTACACTTGCCGCTGTCGCCATCATGCACAGCGTTAACCAGCGTGGGCGATTGGAAATTTGCTTGCTCTCAATGTGGTCGTGTTGCTTATCCATAATACCCACCTCCATTACTTACGCTGCTTGTTTCTAAACATTTCACTGGAAAAATCGACAGTCAGCTTTCCGTACACGTATACAAGTTATTCACAACACTCTACTTAAACTACAATCACTTTACGTGCCAAAAACATAAAAAACCAATATAAACAATTAATAATCAATGCCTTATAAAACATTAGCAATGCCATTATGTACTTATAGGCAGCCCGCGCGAGTGGGTAAAAAATGACACATGTAGCGTTAATTGCCCCGTTGAGCGAGCCGTTGTGACACACAGGCCCCACCTATGTATAATAATTTTTAATAAATTATCCGACTCAAGCTCTTATTTCTTTATGAATGGCGCAATAACGACACACGCCCATTCAGCTCAACAAAAAGGCATCGCCGATGGACGAGACACGACCCGTCAAAATTAAAGTGCGCGGATTAAGCAAAGTCTTTGGTAAGCACCCACAAAAAGCCATTGAGCTACGTGATCAAGGAATGAAGCGCCCCGAAATTCTGGAGAAATCCGGCCAGACGCTGGGGCTATCCAATATTTCGTTTGATGTCTATGAAGGCGAACTGCTGGTCATCATGGGACTCTCGGGGTCAGGCAAATCGACCTTGATCCGTTGTCTTAACCGTCTAATTGAGACCACCGAAGGTGAGATCATTATCGACGGCGAAAACATCCCGACGCTAAAAGAGAAAGCGTTACTGGAGTGCCGCCGCCGTCACTTCTCTATGGTATTTCAAAATTTCGCGCTATTTCCCCACCGCACTGTGCAGCAAAATGCCGAGTTCGGTTTGGAAATTCGCGGCGTAGAGAAAACAGAGCGCCATAAAATTGCCCATGATGCGCTTAAGCAAGTGGGCCTGGAGGGCTGGGAAGACGCCTACCCGAATCAACTTTCCGGCGGTATGCAGCAGCGCGTTGGCCTCGCCCGTGCTCTGGCAAACGATGCCACCGTACTGTTAATGGATGAAGCTTTCTCAGCACTTGACCCGCTAATTCGCAAAGACATGCAGCAAGAGCTTTTGCAGCTGCAATCCAAAATGCAAAAAACCACGGTCTTCATCACCCACGATCTGGATGAGGCGCTCAACATTGGCGACCGTATCGTGTTGCTGAAAGATGGCGAAGTGGTGCAGATCGGCACGCCGGAAGAGATTCTGACCAAGCCTGCGGATGACTACGTGCGTCGCTTTATCGAAGGCGTTGACCGGGCACGTATCTTGACCGCCGAGAGCGCCATGCGGCCACTGCGCTCCACCGCTCGGGAAAGCGATGGCCCACGCACGGCGCTACACCGCATGCGCGACCATGCTATCGACTCTATTTATGTGGTTGATCGCAACCGCCGCCTTATCGGGCTACTCGAGGCCGATGCCGCCAGCCGGGCCATTGAAGAGGGTGCCGATTCGATTATTCCCTACTTAACCCAGGATTTCCGCAAAGTCCCCATGGATGAGCCACTGCATAACCTGTTTGCCATGTTTAGTGAAAAGAGTTTCCCTATCGCCGTTATTGATAAGCAAGAGCAACTGCTAGGCGTGGTGGTTAAAGGCGCAGTACTCGACGAACTGGCACGAGCAGGAGAGCAATAATGGATATCCCACGCATCCCGCTAGGTGATTGGATTGAAGGCGGCCTGACTTGGTTGACCAGCGAATACTCTTTGGTTACCCGCGGCATCTCTCGTTTCACTCAAACCGGTATCGATGTTTTAAATGACGGCTTGATGTGGTTACCCGAGTGGGCGCTGCTTGGCTTGATCGCCCTGCTCTGCTGGAAGCTGGCGGGCACTCGCCTAGCCATAGGCGCTGCTGCGGGCTTGGCACTGATCTGGAACCTGGGGCTCTGGAACCCGATGATTGAAACGCTCACGCTGGTAGTGTTCGCTACCATGGTGGCAGTCGTCATCGCGTTACCTGTGGGTATTGCCGCGGCGCTGTCTAACCGGCTTTACCGGGTCATTATGCCAATTCTCGACTTTATGCAGACCATGCCAGCGTTCGTCTATTTGATCCCGGCTATTCCATTTTTCGGTATTGGCTCGGTGTCGGCGATTTTTGCCACGGTGATCTTCTCGATGCCTCCGGCCATTCGCTTTACCACCCTGGGTATTCGTCAAGTACCGGTGGAGCTGATTGAGGCCGCCGATGCCTACGGCGCTACCCGTGGTCAAAAGCTATTCAAAGTGCAGCTACCGCTGTCACTGCCCACAGTAATGGCAGGTATCAACCAAACGATAATGCTCGCTCTCTCCATGGTAGTGATCGCCGCCATGATTGGCGCAGATGGTTTGGGCAGCGAAGTGTGGCGCGCAATTCAACGCTTGCGCCCTGGCGACGGCTTTGAAGCAGGCATCGCGGTGGTCATCCTGGCCATGCTGCTTGACCGCCTGACGCAATCGCTTAGAAAAACCCGGCAATAGCGAAAACGCGCGATAGAGTAAAACAGCAGAAGCGGCTGCGTTGAGCCATTAGCTTGCTAAGTCGCTCTTTGCTTACCATGCTGTGTTTTGCAGCAACCGTGCTCGTTAAGCATCATGCACGTTAATAAACAGTACATTTATATTTTAATACACAAGGGAGAAAGTGAATGAAACATCGCACATTGAACCTCCGTATCCGTCTTGCTTCGCTGGCACTGCTAGCAGGTGCTGGTGTGACCGTCAGCAGCGCGGCGCAGGCTGAAGAAGAGAAAGGCATGGTTAACCTGGCCTACGTAGAGTGGTCTTCCGAAGTCGCTTCAACTAACGTGGTCGCTGCAGTACTTGAGCAAGCGGGCTATGACGTCGAGCTAACCTCACTCTCAGCGGCGGCTATGTTCCAGGCGCTCTCCACTGGCGATGCGGATGCCATCGTCGCTGCTTGGTTGCCAACCACTCACGCCGATTACATGGAACGCCTGGGCGATAGTATTGAAGACCTTGGCCCCAACCTGGACGGCACCAAACTGGGCCTTGTGGTTCCAGAGTATACTGACGTCGATTCGATTGCAGACCTTAACGATAACGCCGACAGCTTTAACGGCGAGATCATCGGTATTGACCCCGGTGCAGGTTTAATGAGCCTCACCGAAGAGGTTGTGGATACCTATGACCTTGAGCTGAATCTGCGTAGTGGCAGCGGTGCCACCATGACGGCGGCACTGTCGAGTGCAATTAATAACGAGGAAGATGTCGTTGTTACTGGCTGGACGCCCCACTGGATGTTTGCCCGCTTTGATCTCAAATATCTAGAAGACCCTGAAAACGTCTATGGCGGTGCAGAGCAGATTCACACCGCAGTTCGCCAAGGCCTGGAAGACGACATGCCAGAAGCCTATGCCATTCTCGACGCTTTCGAGTGGACGCCTGAGCAGATGGGCGAAGTCATGCTGATGAACCAGGAAGATGGCAGCGATCCCTATGAGAACGCGAAGCAGTGGGTTGAAGATAACCAAGACGTAGTCACAGAGTGGCTCGATAGCTAAACGAGCCAAGCAGTTACGGTAGCAGGGGGCGGGTGGCCCTCTGTTGTCGTTTTAAGAACTGTTTTAAGCCCTGCTATTAAGTACTGTTTAAGCGCCAAGGTTCACATTACGTTGAATACTCTCATAATAGATTTGCTACTGTGAGCACCTAAGCGCGCACCATGCAATGTGGGTTGATGACCACATTTTGGTTTCTGTTCACCCTTTTGATCGACACTTCTTGATCGAAATAGAGAGGTTCCTGTGGATAACCACGACGATAAACGCCCCCCTAAAGAGCCCGCCTCTGAGGGCATACCCGCCCCAGACGGTCCGGCTAACCTGATCGATACCGATTATGTCATCGGCCAAGACAACATCACTACTAACACCATGGGTCTCAATCTTGACCTGCACGGCAAGGTGTTTAGCATTTCGGCAATCATCGTGCTGCTGTTTGTGGTGCTAACCCTGGCGCTGCAAGATACGATTGCGCCTATTTATGATGCTATTTTTGGTTTTTTGACCGGCAACCTTGCGTGGTTCTTTATTTTAGCGGCGAATATATTCGTCATCTTGTGTATTGGTCTGATCTTCTCTCCTCTAGGTAAAATCCGCATTGGTGGCGCCGATGCCAAGCCTGATTTTACCTATATGGGTTGGTTTTCAATGCTGTTCGCCGCGGGCATGGGCATTGGCCTAATGTTCTTCGGTGTTAACGAACCGCTGACACACTTTGGCACTTCATTTGACGGTGGCAGTTGGGCGCCGCTTGCGGGTGCGGAAGGCAATGCTGCCGGTGCTGAAGCGTTAGCTATGGCCGCAACCATCTTCCACTGGGGCCTGCACCCCTGGGCGATTTACGCGGTGGTCGCGCTTTCCCTGGCGCTGTTCTCTTTCAATAAGGGCCTACCGCTATCCATGCGTTCAGTGTTCTACCCCCTTTTGGGTGAGCGCGTATGGGGCTGGCCAGGCCACGTGATTGATATTTTGGCAGTGTTTGCCACTTTATTTGGTTTGGCTACGTCCCTTGGTTTAGGGGCAACCCAAGCAGCAGCAGGCCTCACTTACCTGTTTGGTGCGCCGGAAAGTGATATCACCATGATCCTGTTGATCATCGGTATTACGATGATCGCCATCGGCTCAATCGTGGCAGGCGTTGATAAGGGCGTACAGCTGCTCTCCAAAATCAATATTATTCTTGCGGCAATGCTACTTTTCTTTGTGATTGCTGTTGGCCCTACCCTGATGATTGCCACGGGCTTCTTTGAAAACCTTTGGAACTATGCGGTTCATCTACCTGCGTTATCGAATCCTTTTGGTCGTGAAGATGCCAACTTCAGCCAGGGCTGGACAGCCTTCTACTGGGCCTGGTGGATCTCCTGGTCTCCGTATGTCGGTATGTTTATTGCGCGGGTATCCCGCGGTCGTACAGTGCGTGAATTTCTGGTCTCGGTGATGCTGGTGCCGTCCACTGTATCAGTACTATGGATGACCACGTTTGGTGGCACAGCCATTGATCAGTACGTCAGCCAAGGCATTGAGGCCGTTCGCGATGCAGGCGTTGATCTGCAGCTATTCATAATGCTCGAGCAGCTGCCGTTATCACAAATCACCTCATTCGTGGCCATTGTGCTAGTCATCGTGTTCTTCGTGACGTCGTCTGACTCTGGCTCGTTGGTGATTGACTCCATCACCGCTGGCGGTAAGGTCGATGCACCGACGCCACAGCGCGTTTTCTGGGCGATCATCGAAGGCGCGATTGCCATTGCGCTACTGCTAGGCGGTGGCCTAACAGCGCTGCAAACCATGGCTGTTTCTACCGGCTTCCCGTTCACCATCATTCTGCTAGTGGCCTGCTATGCCATTATCAAGGGGTTGATGAGCGAACCTAAAGCCGTCTAGCGATGCTTTGAACCGACCATGGTTTTAAACCAATCATAAGTTTAAAGCTTGCTGGTACTGTTCAAATTTAGCTAGTAAACGGGCAACCCAATGAACTGCACCCCAAAAGTTGGACGCTCATCCAACGATTGGGGTGTTTTTCATGACGAAACATAATGAAGCGTTCAAGTTACTAGTAGTGCAACGCTACACAGAAGGACAGCAGGGTTACAAGAGTCTGGCCAGACAGTACGGTCTTGGCCCTACAACCGTCAGGCGTTGGGTTAAACACTTTGAACAGCATGGTCTAAGTGGCTTGCAGAAAAAGTTCACCCACTA
>NZ_VCQL01000036.1:0-29241 GCF_005937175.1 Halomonas sp. ATBC28
TTCCTGCTTCACGTCCTGCCCAAAGGACTGATGCGGGTGCGTCACTACGGTTTTCTGGCCAATCGCTGCCGTCGGCAACGTCTGATGCAGGTTCGTCGAGCACTAGCGGTGGTTGAGCAAGCACCGGATGCCGATATGGCTGCCAGCGATGCGGAACTGGCCTATACCTGTCCACACTGCCAGCAACCTACATTACGAATGATCGGGACGCTCACTCCCCGGCGCCTCACCTACGATCAAACGCCTAACGACAAGGAACAACGCTATCGAACATGATGTAACGCCATACGACGACAACCGACTTGGCTAACCGGCTCGCTAGCGGGTCACGGCTACGCTCGTCTCTATGATGGATTTTAGCCATCAGGCGCGCTACATTGGGTTAATTAAGGTTCGGGGGCACTGAAATGATGGCGAATCTCACCATTAGAGCGCGTTACCACAGACATGCCAATGGACGGCTTGGTGCCTCAGGCCGCATGCCAGTCAATACAATCCCCTAGTAAATAGCCGCCTGATGGACGCGCCTTAGTCCAACAGGCATTTATCCGCCATGCTCCGCACGGCGAAAAAATGCTTCACTGTTAAAGGGTCGAATGAGTTAAGACTATGAAGTTTGAGAAAACGAACACAAAAGGCGCTCATTCACATTCTGCGAATCATCGTGAAGAGATTGAGGCGAGCTCTGAGTGCGGGTGCTTTTACTGCGAAGAGATATTTCCACCCAGAAAGATTTCCGAATGGTGTGACGAAGATGATAATGAGCAGGGGAGTACGGCACTGTGTCCACACTGTGGTATTGATTCCGTTATTGGTGATGCATCTGGCTATGATATTTCAAAGAAGTTTCTGGCCATCATGCATAAGAATTGGTTTTCGTAAGCAGTTGTCAGCCATTTAACAAGGCAATCAAATTCATTCCGGCTTTCGGCCTCCACCGGACGCCCTTGTCAGGGCGCCGTTTATTGCTGGCGTTATAGGCCATCGTAGTCAAATAGGGATGTAGGCATGAGCGAAGAAGAGAACGATCTGCTTAGCGAGGAGGAACAGGCTGAGCGAGAAGCAAAGCTGGCGAAGCTAGAAAAAGAAAAGAAAGAGCTTTTGGCATCGTTGGCCGGGGGCGACTTCTCCTCGCTAAAGACCAAAGTCGCTTACATCCTGAATCTGTACCCGCAGGCCCGCAATAGCGACATTACCCTATCAATAAAATACTGGGAAATCTTTCAACCTGATGTTTATAACGAATCAGGTATTCTCCCCAAGGACCTTTTTAAACTGGAAAGGTTGCACTACATAGTGCGGGCAAGAGCAAAAATACAAAATGAATATGGGCTATTCACTTCTGACTCCCCTGTGAAAAAATTTCGCAAAAAGCGTGAAGAGGAAATGCAGGATGAGGTCCTGAAAGACGCCAGTCCTAGGAAGGTTATCACTGTCTTTTCCGACGAAACCGGTAAGAATCAAAACTATGTCGTTGTGGCCTCAGTCTGGGTTCTTACCGGACGAGCGGTCTATACAATAAGCAAAAGTATCTCGGACTGGCAAAGCTCATCTCTGTGGGCCAACAGAGAAGTCCACTTCACAAAGTTTGGCAGAAGAGACAGTGACACGCTTGCCGAATACCTGAATATAATCCAGGCAAATCGTGAATTCTTAAGCTTTAAGGCCATTGCCGTAGAACGCAGTCGCACAAAGCGAAAAATTGAAGATGTGGTAGAAAAACTCCACGAGCACATGCTCGTCAATGGCGTAGAGCACGAGGTCGAACATCATCGCGTTAGCCCGCCTCAGACTATTAACGTCACTTTGGACGAGGAGCAGTCTTTAGACGCAATTACACTCGCTGAGGTGAAACGCAGGGTTAATTCTCATTTTGAAGACAGGTTTGGTGGGGAGATGGCGCTGGACACGCTGGAATCAGTTTCTTCTCGAAAAAGCCCTATGGTTCAGCTTGCCGATCTCATCGCAGGCGCGATTAATCGAAAGCTAAACCACACTGGTGAGAAAAACCACAAAGATGAGATGGCTGACAGGGTAATTCACGCGCTAGATCTTCAGCTTGGTGAAGGAGAGGTAGATGGAGTTGATGTCACAACCCTTTTCAAAATCTGACAGCTATAACCAATGCGTCAACGGGATCGGTTTTCCGCTGGCGCTCCAAACCGGCCCATTACGCAGGCGTTAGCTCTTCAAGGATATAACCTCATGAAAAGAGATAGAAAATACTCCACGATAGGGCTGTCTGCGGTGTTGGCTCTTCTAGTTTCGCTTACCGGATGCTCGAGCATTGAAGAAAGAATCAAGGCCGATGATGTTCAGGGTGCTAAGTCGAACGCGGAAAACTCTTACTCCTCGATTTTGAAGCTGGGGATGTTCGCCACAGCGTGTTCCGCGCCGCAGGTAAAGACCCTGCTCGCGCGCGACCGAGATTTTGATATCAATTCTTACCCGGCAACGTTAACTCCCGTGCAATTGGCAACCACTCGTCTGGTGAGAGCGATCAAGGAGGGTGATCCAACCTATCAGACAGCGTGTCTCAATACTATTGAGCATATTATCCTCGACCAACGTTATAAATGGCGTGAGCACGGTCGTCGTGATACAAACGACTTCATCTACTTACTAAGCAAGGGTAATGAAGTTGACGGGATAGGCGAGCAAGCGGATGGGTATCGTCAGGCTGTGCTGCTGATGCTTCATGTTTTGGGACAACGTACGGACTTCAGTCTTAACTATCGAGTTTCGACCCCCCATGGCCCTCGACACGCACGTACTGCGGGCGCGGCTATTGCTCTTTCCGGTCGAAAAGATACCTGGTGTTATGTTAATAACAACACTGTTGGCCCCCTGGATATAGAAGAAAGAAGGAACAGCGCGGACTTCACTCCATTGCTGTTCGCGGTGCAATCCGGAGAAAAGGAAATGGTGCTATTGCTAATCGGCCAGGGTGCGGATTATCTGGTGCAAGTTGACAATTTGCAGGACATAGCGGCTGAGTCCCTCGCTCGGGAATTGGGACATGGTGACATCCGGAGTTTGCTCATAGAACACCGGCAGGGTCGACGCTATGGAGAGCAGTGCGCAAATTGAGGCGATAGGGGCATTCATGGCTAAATGGCCCCGAGCTCTCGCAGAATAATCACTAACGGCATGTTAGTAAAAGGCTAACCAAGCCATTAATATTGCTCCTTGCGGTCGCCGGACGCTCGTTCCTCGCGCCGTTTATGGCGGGCGTTTGATTTTCAGGAAGGCTACTTTGTGACCCATGAGGAACGGATAAAGCAAATCGTCGAGGTGGCGTATGATCGACTTTGTGGCAAGGTCACGGGCCAGCGAATCCAGGTCGACAACGAGGCCTCTCTGCAGCTTCAACTCGCATCGATTCTCAAAACTCTCGGAGAGTTATACGAAGAATCGCCGGGCGAGCGCTTCAATATCGAGTTGGAAAAGAGCGTAAAGCTCACGGGCGGGAAGTTCGCCAAAAGCGGTACGGAAAAGGCGAAGATCGACATCTGGTTTTCACTTGAGGATATAGAAAACGGGGAAAGCCACGCCTGCGCAATCGAGCTCAAATATTTCAAGCGAGCCAACCATCGTGAACCAAACAATCGATATGATGTGTATAAGGACTTGCAGAATTTAGAACGCTATGGTGACTTCGCGGATGCCGGTTACCTATTGGTTGCAACAGACCATCCGCATTACATCAATCAAGAAAAGTATTCGCCGGATACGGGAAGTTTTGATTTCCGGCACGGTAAGAGTTACCTCGCGGGCACAGAACTCCTCTATCGCACCGAAAAGCCCTATGGGCCGCCAATAACACTGCGCAACGACTATACGTTTACGTGGCAAACCGTTGAGGCCGGTTTGAGTTTTCTTTTTGTTGCGGTAGCACCACGCAAATGAAATCTAACAATTGAATCAAGCTGACCAATTCTACGCTGCCGCTCCAAATTGGCGGCTTATTCAGGGCGTTAGGAGGGGTACGTGACCAAAAAAGTCACTCAGATATCGGAATTTTTACTTCAGTTTGATGCATTAAAATCGGTAAACCGCAAAACCTACATCAACGGTGGAGAGCGAGTTGAGAACTCAGCAGAACATTCGTGGCACCTGGCGATGGCTTGCTGGGCTTTTGCGGAGCAGTCACAGCAAGACTTTGACCTCTTAAAATTACTCAAACTGGCAGTGGTGCATGATCTTGGTGAGATTGGTGCAGGAGATACATTTCTCTATAGCGCAAACCGCAATGATGCCCACATTGAAGAGCGTAAGTATATCGAGAAACTGGCTTCTCATCCCGGTAACCCAATTGGAGATCTTCCGGAGCTCTGGGAAGAGCAAGAGACTGGGGAAACTAAGGAAGCAAGGCTTCTGAAAGTCATCGACCGTCTATTACCCTTTCTGCACAATGTAACGAGCGAGGGCCGTGCCTGGAGAGACCATGGCATACGGAAGAGCCAAGTGCTGAAAATGCATGGGTTCATAGAGCAGGAAAATCCAGAAATATACGACTGGTTATTTCAAAGGTTGAGTACGCCGTGAACCAAGGTTGGCTAAAGAACTCCTAACCAGGCCAGTCACGGCGACGCCTACTACATTGCGGCTTCGCCTTCATTTCGTAGCCACGCGTGCTGAGCGGCGTTATTTTTTTTGGAGAATTCTGAGTCATGTCCAAAAATTTCAAGTTGAGAGCTGATGAAATCAAGGATGTTGCCAAAGGGTACGGAGGATGTATAGCAACGGATATGATTACCGTCCATGGAAAAAAAGTGGGCTACATGTATCGTGATGAGCCGCGAAACGATATGGATAGTGGCTGGTGTTTTATGTGGGGTCAGGAGTCGCAGAAGTACATGGATGATACAAGCAATCACGAAATATATGATGTAAACACAATTGCTAATTACAGTCCTGACATAGTCGAATTTCTTGATGCTCCATATGGTTCGGCATTCGAGAGAAATGCTGAGGGTAAGCTTGTTGAAATCGATGATTAAACATAACAAGCCGCTCAAATTCGTTCCGGCCACAAAAAGCGTGGCCTCCACCGGACTCGCTAACGCTCGCCGTTTAGCGGGGCGTTATATCAGCACTACCTCAAAGACCGCTCTTTGCCGAAAACCGACATCACCAACGGTAATGTCGACTTTGATTACAACCTTCCCATCCCACTAACCCTCATAACCTCCCTAGCCACCGCATCATTCAATATCCCGCGTTTGGCTTCGATCACTGTCAGCCAATCGCGGGCGCGGGTGATACCGGTGTAAACCAGCTCGCGGGTGAGAATTGGGTTGGGTGTTTGCGGTAGCAGCAGGGCGGTATGCTGAAACTCCGAGCCTTGGGATTTGTGTACCGTCATCGCGAACACGGTTTCTACCGCGTGAAGGCGGGAAGGTAGCACCCAGTGAATCGGGTTGTCCGGGTCGCTGGTAGGAAAGGCGACTCTTAAGAGTGATCTTCCTGGCGCTCCTGATGAAGAGCGGGGGTCAGGCACCGACATTGTGATGCCAATATCGCCGTTCATCAGTTTCAGGCCGTAGTCGTTTTGGGTGACCAACACCGGGCGGCCTTCGAACCAGCCTTTTTCAAGTGTGTGGTCGTTGCCGAACAGCAGCTTTTCGCGGCGCAATGTTTTGGCGATGCGGAGGTTTAAGCCTTCTACTCCCCAGGGGCCTTTGCGCAGTGCGCACAATAGCTGAAAGCGACTGTAGGCGTTGAGTACTTGCTTCGCCCAGGCATCGTAAGCGTCGCCGTTCTCTTCAAACGCCAGTGTCGTATCAGGCCGTTCACTCGATAGGGTATTCAGGTAGTACTGGTAGCCGGTGGGCGGTGCAATCGGTTCGCCTTTGAAGGTGGTGCGGCCTTCGCCTGCGTTGGGAAAGCGTTGCGGGCTGCCGGTGATTACCAGGCGCTCCAGGGCGCTGTCTTCATTTTGTGCGTCTGGCTTTAACACCAGGTGGTGCAGGTCGGCGTAGCCGTTATTCAGTACGCCATGCACGGCTTGGTGTTTATCCCGTTCCCGCAATGCCTCACTTAGCGGCTGATTAATCGCCTGGGCGAGCTGGCCGATGCCGCTTGTTTCAGTAAAGCGGTGGCTAACCCGCAGCATGGTAATGGCTTGATCCAGCGGCTGGCCGTTAGGGTCGATTAATGCCTCTGGCAGCGGGTGGTCGGTGAGTTTGGCTAGCCACTGCGTCGTGGCGGGGGTGTAGTGGGCGGCGTCGGCGCGGCGGCACAGGTCGCCCAGCACGGCGCCTGCTTCTACGGATGCCAACTGGTCTTTATCCCCCAGCAGCACCAGCTTGGCGCTGGCGGGTAGGGCGCTGAGCAGCGCCGTCATCATTTCGATATCCACCATCGAGGCTTCATCCACCACCAGCACATCTAGCGATAGCGGGTTGGCGGCGTTGTGGCGGAAGTGGCGGGTGTCGGCTCTTGCGCCTAGTAGGCGGTGAAGGGTGGTGACTTCTGTGGGGATGGCTGCTTGTAGTTGGGCGGTGCTTGAATCATCGCCCGATAAATCGGCCTCCCACAAAGTGGCTAAATCATTTATGGGGAGCTTTGCGACTTGCCCGGCGATGGATTCATTTAGCCGTGCGGCGGCTTTACCGGTGGGGGCGGCTAGGCGAATGCGCAACGGGTGGGCGTTGGGCTGAGCAAGTTGAAGGGTTTGCAGCAGGGCCAACAGGCGCACCACCGTGGTGGTTTTGCCGGTGCCGGGGCCGCCGGTGATGATCGCGAAAGGGCTGCGAGCGGCGAGGGCACAGGCGTTTTTTTGCCAATCCAGGGTGTCAGTTGCCGGGAATAGTGTATCCAGAGCTCTTTTAAGTAGCGGCGATGGCTCTGAGCTATGCACCGGGCTATCCGCGCTAAGCCGAGCGGCGATCTCCTGGTGTAGGGTTTGCTCGAACTGCCAGTAGCGGCGCAGGTAGAGGCGTGTTGTGTACTCGCTATCGCTACGCACCAGTGGCGTATTACCGGGGCCGTCGCTGATCAGCGTGGGGTGGTCGAGCGCGGCTTGCCATTCGGGCAGCGTTAGGGTGGCCAGCACATGGCTGGGCAGCGGCGGCGGGTCGTTAAGGTCGTCGCCTTCCGGCGGCAGCGAAAGCGCAAAATCTGGGGCTTCCAGCGTAGCGGCTATATCCAGGCACACGTGCCCACGGCCCAGCTGGTGGCTGGCCAGCGCTGCGCCCAGCAACAGCAGCGGCGGGGCGTTGTGGGTTTCGCGGTCGAGAAAGCGCACCAGGGCCAGATCCAGATCCCGCAGCCAGCCACGGGAAACCCAGCGCTCACACAATAAGAATAGCGCGGCGGTATCGCTTAGCGCGGGGTGCGGCTGGGTAGCACCGGCGGCTGATTCTGTCGGTGGTGTTACCGATGCGGTTGAATCAGGTGCAGCGGGCGGCGCGTCATCGGCGAACAGGTCAAGATTCATGGCGCCTTTCTTGGAGGCTAAATCACGCTTACTCATACTACCGCTTCCTGGTTTGTTACTGCGTTGTCTGCCGCTGTGCCTGCAAACAGTGCATCCAGCGCTTCGATCAGCGCGACTGGCGCTGGCACGGCGTGTACGCCGCGGGCGGTGGTGCGGCTGCCACGCAGAAACACCGTCATCGAGCCGCCCAGGTGTTGGTGCGGGTCGTAGTTGGGCAGGCGCGCTTTCAGCAGCCGGTGGAGGGCGAGCATATACAGCGCCGCTTGCAGGTCGTAGCGTTTTTCAAGCATGGCATCGCGCAGGGCGTCGGCGGTATAGGCGCTGTCGTCGCTGCCCAGGTAGTTGGATTTCCAGTCGAGCACGTAGAAGCGCCCGTCATGCTCAAAGGCGAGGTCGATAAAGCCCTTGAGCATGCCGTTGAGGGTGTCGGCATCCAATACGGGGCGTGATACCCCTGGCAGTAAGTGATCACTGACCAGCTCATCCAGCTTGCGCGTTTGTACCTGGTGCGCGGCAAACCAGAACTCCAATTCCACTTGATAGCTTTCGAGTTCACATAGCGCCACCTGGCTGCCTTCGCTGGGCTGTGACGGCGCCAGTGATAGAGAGTGAGGCAGGGGAAGCGGCGTGGCGAGCAGTTCTTCCAGCCAGCCCGTCAGGGTGTCGTGCCATGCCTGCCAGCCGCGCAGTTGCACGCGCCGCCGCAGCATATCTTCCCGGGCGGCGGGGTCTTCTAGCGCTTTGTTGAAGCCCAGTTGGCCCGCCCACTCCAGCAATCCATGCAGGAAGGTGCCGGGGCCTGGGCCACGTGGAAACCGGTGCAGGTGAAACGCTTCGGTGTTGATGGCGTTGTCGTGGGGCTCGTCCAGCACTTCCAGGGTGGTGGCTTCCTGGGGGGTGGTGGGTTCCGGCGCGGGCGTTGTCAGCGGGGTAGTGCTAGATCCAGAGACGGCCCCAGAAGTACGCAGCGCCGAGTAGCTGGCGATCCACCACTGTTCACGAGCGGGGCGCAGCGGGGTGCGGGCGTGGCCCAGTGCCTGCTGCTCCGGCGCCGGGGTGAAGCGCAGCGCGGTGGGTTCCGGGGCGTCACTTAGCGCAATATCGCTGCCTTCCACCAGCTCGCCTAGCGCGTGGGTAAACGCGCCGGGGGCGATGGCCTTGCCGCCGTTGATCAAGTGGCCTATGGCGCTGTTCTCGCCGCCTTTTAGCGGTGCCAACCCCAGCCAGGTGGCGTGGCGGGCACGGGTGAGCGCCACGTAAAGCTTGCGCAGGTCTTCGCCTAGGCGTTCGCGGTCAGCGGTGGCCAGCAGGGCTTCATCGGCGCTTAGGCTGAGTTGCAGCGTGCCGTCGCTGTCGTGCCAGCGCAGCGGCAGGTCGGTATTGCTGACCGGGCGGTGGTTGGCTATAAACGGCAGGAACACCAGCGGGTACTCCAGCCCCTTGGATTTGTGAATGGTCACGACCTTGACCAAATCGGCGTCGCTTTCCAGGCGCAGCTTGTGGCTGTCGCCATGGCTATCCGGGTCGGCAATGGCTTCCGCCAGAAAGCGAATAAGCGCGTGTTCGCCATCCAGCTCCTGGCTGGCGTGCTGGAGCATTTCACCCAGGTGGAGCAGGTCGGTTAGCAAACGCTCACCCTCGGCAAACTCGCCCAACAGCCGTGCGGCGATATCAAAATCGACCATCAATCGGCGCACCAGCGGCAGCACGCCCTGGCGCTGCCACAGGCGGTGGTAGTCGCTGAACTGCTCGACCCGTTGCTCCCAGGCCAGCTCGCTCTGGTTGAGGTGGTCGAGTTCTTCAAGGCTTAGCCCTAGTACTGATGTTGCCAGGGCGGCGCGCAGCTTGGCTTCTTGCTGGCGGGAGTTGGCCTGGGGCTCGGCGCAGGCGCGCAGCCAAATGGCTAGCTGTGGGGCAATGGGGGAACTGAACACCTTGTCGTGATCGGAAAGGTAGACGCTCTTGATGCCCCGGCTGGCCAGCGCCAGTCGAATCGCCCGCGCTTCCTGCAGGCCGTTGACCAGCACCGCCATGTCCGAGGGGGCCAGCGGAGTGAGTCCGTTATCGTCGTCGCCATCAGCCGCTTTCGCAAAGCCCGCTTGCTGTTTACGGCCAGCTTCCAAAAGTGCGGCCATGTGCGAGGCACAGCGCTCGGCCATCTCCGTTTGGTAGGCGGTTTTGGAGAGTGGCTCTTCGCTTTCCAGTGGCCACAAGGTCATCGCGGGTAGCGGCTTGCCGTTGAGTACCAGCGTATTGGATGTGCCTTTGGCATCGACGGGATTAAACGGCAGCGGGTTGTCGCCGCCATCGGCGCGAAACAGAAAGGCACCGGCATCATGCTGGTCGGCGTAGCTGAAGCAGTGGTTGACCGCCGCCACCATGGCGCGGCTGGAACGGAAGTTGGTGCCCAGTGTGACGTGGCGGCCATCGGTGTCTTGGCGTGCCTGCAGGTAGGTGAAAATGTCCGCGCCGCGAAAGGCGTAGATCGCCTGCTTGGGGTCGCCAATCAGCAGGATGGCGCTGTCGCGGCGGGGCGTTGCGACGTCATAGACGGCGTTGAAGATGCGGTACTGGATCGGGTCGGTATCCTGGAACTCGTCGATCAGCGCCACGGGGAACTGGCGCTGGATCTGCGCGGCCAGGGCTTCTTTGTTGGGGCCTTTCAGGGCGCGATCCAGATGGGTGAGCAGGCCGTTGGGGCCCATCTCGGCGCGGCGTTCCTGTTCGCGCTCCAGCCGGGCGCGGCACCACTGCACGGCGTGAATCAGCAGGTCGTTGCGCGGCTCGGGCAGGGCATCCAGCGCTTGCGGTAGCTGTGCCAGCGCTTTCCAGGCTTGCGGGCAGGGCGGTGCGCCCTCTTTCCAGATGTCGGCCATGCCGTCGGGTGTCATGCGTTTCCAGGCGGCGTCGGTGAGCGCGGGGCGGTCGGCATCCGTTTCACACCACTCGCGTAGTGCGCCTAGCCAGTTGGCGCGGCTTTTGGCGTTGAAGCTTTGGCCCTTGAAGGCTTTGCGCGTGGCGGCCTCTTCCAGGGCGGGCACTAGTTCATCCAGCCAGGCGGCCCAGGGGGCTTTGAGCTCGCTGAGCTGGGCAGTGCGTTCGACCTGGGTGGTGGCCAGGGTCTCGCTGGGATCGGGCTTTTCGTCGCCTAACGCTTCGCTTTCGGGCAGTAGCCGTTGCAGCGGGGCGTGCAGGTCGTCCGGTGATTTCCAGTAGCGGGTGACAATGCCGAGGGCGTCGCTGTCCAGCGGGTAGTAGAAACTGCGCCAGTAGTCGCGCACCACTTCCTGCTCCAGTTCGCGCTGGTCGTTTTCCAGGTTGAGCGAGAACAGGCTGCCGCTATCGAAAGCGTGTTCGCGCAGCATGCGGTAGCACCAGCTGTGGATGGTGGATACCGCGGCTTCGTCCATCCATTCGGCAGCCAGCGCCAGGCGCCGGGAGCAGGCGGGCCAGGTGGCAGGGTCGTATTGGTCGCGGAGTTGGAGGAGCAACGGATCTGCCCCTTCTTCTACATCCTCAGCTCGAAATACTTCTGCTGCTTCTACCAGCCGGTTGCGGATGCGTTCGCGTAGCTCTTGGGTGGCGGCGTTGGTGAAGGTAACGACCAGGATTTCCGGCGGCGTGAGCGGGCGGATAAACGCGGTGTCATCGTCAACGCTGTGGCCGCCGAGTACCAACCGCACGTAAAGCAGGGCGATGGTGAAGGTTTTGCCGGTGCCTGCGCTTGCCTCTATCAGTCGGCTGCCGTGAAGGGGGAGGCTCAATGGATTGAGGGGGGCGGGCTGGCTCATAAGAAGATACTGTTAATTTCAGTGGAAAAATCTTGCCTAGAGATGAACAACTGACTCATTCCGCTTCCTCATTCTCAATCGGACGGGACTGTGCCAAGGCTATTGCTTGGAAGGGTGTGGGTTCAGCCGTCGAGACATAGGTCACGATATCTACAGGCAGTTGGAGGTGTTGTTCGAGTGCCATTTTGAGTTCGGCACAAGCAAGCAGCGGAATCGTTGTCTGGGAGATCAACAGTAGATCCACATCGCCGCCTCGCTTTGCATCATCAAGACGCGAGCCAAACACATGAACGTTGACATCTGTGCCCATGAATTCGTGCACGCCTGAAAGAATGGCGGTGCGCTGTGCTTGAGTAAGACGCATGAAGACAGCTCCTTGCTTGTTAAAGTCTAGCACTGACTATATGACAGCCCCGCCACCTAATAACCTAACGCTAAGTCACTCTTGGAATATTCAGTTTACGCTTCCTAGTCAATCGGGCGCGCTTCGGCTAAGACTCTCGCTTGGGTGGGGCTTGGCTCATCAGTCGATACATAGGTGACAATTTCCACCGGCAGTTTGAGGTATTCTTCGAGTATTTGCTTGAGTTCAGCGCAAGGCTGTGGCGGTATCGCTGTCTGGGAGATCAACAGTAGATCAACGCCGCCGCCGCGCTTTGAATCATCTAGCCTTGAACCAAACACATGAGTTTCCACCGAATCACCAATAAACTCGCTCACGCCAGAAAGAATGATTGCGCGATGTGTTTGGGTAATACGCATGAAGTCAGCTCCTTAACTGTATGACAGCCCCGCCACCTGATAATCTTATCGCCGAGCCACTTTAGGTGCATTTTAGTTTACGCTACCGGCGGCTTCGGTTCACTCTAACGATGGGATCTCATGCTGACATCGCTGCTGGATAATGACTTCTATAAGATCACGATGCAGAACGCCGTGATCAAACGCTTTCCTTATGCCCATGCGCGCTACGCCTTTATCAATCGTGGCGAGCATGCTTTTCCTGACGGCTTCGGCGCTGAACTTCGCCACGAAGTCGATAAGATGGCATCGCTGCGTTTGAGCGATGAGGAGAAGCGCTATCTCGAAATAACGTGCCCTTATCTCGACCCTACGTATCTCGATTTCCTTGCCGGGTTTCATTACAACCCTAGCGAGGTGATTGTAGAGCAGCAGGGGAGCGACCTTTCGGTGATCATTGAAGGGCCCTGGTATCGCACCATTCTCTGGGAAGTGCCGCTGATGGCGTTAATCAGCGAGCTGTGGTATCGGTTGCGTGGTGTGACGATCACGTCTGACGCTGATGCGAAGATTGAGCAGCGCGCGCAGGAGAAGATTGAACTCTACCGCCGTTTAGGCCTGAAAATCGCTGAGTTCGGCACCCGGCGGCGCTTCTCTTCTGACGTTCACGACCGGGTGGTCGGTGCGCTTAGCCACCACGGAGGCGAGGCCTTCAGCGGCACCAGCAATGTGTTGATGGCCATGCGCCACGGTGTTAAGCCGATCGGCACCCACGCTCACGAGTGGTTTATGTTCCACGGTGCCCGCTTCGGTTTCAAAATGGCCAATAGCCTGGCGCTGGAGCATTGGGTAGATGTGTATCGCGGTGATCTGGGGATCGCCTTAACGGATACCTTTACCTCTAAGGCGTTTTACGACAGCTTCGATAAGAAGTTCGCCAAGCTGTTCGATGGCGTTCGCCACGACAGCGGCGACCCTATCGAGTTTGCCTCCCAGACCATCGACCACTACGAGCGCTTGGGCATCAACCCGCTAAGTAAGACGATTATCTTCTCCGACGCGCTAACACCGGAGAAGGTCGAGCGGATACATACCTTCTGCAAAGGTCGCATCGGCATGGCGTTTGGTATTGGCACCAACTTCACTAATGATGTCGGTGTTGAGCCGATGAACATGGTGATCAAGATGGTCGAGGCGCGCCCGGAAGGGCAGGGCTGGCTGCCGGTGATCAAGCTTTCCGACGTGGCGGAAAAGAACACCGGCGACCCGGAGATGATCTCGCTGGCGAAGCGCATCTTGTCGCTGAATGGGAAGAATGCTTAGCCTCTAATCTGTTCGAAACATGGAAACCGCTTGTGGCTGATACCTCCAAACCACCCCATAATCCTCATGATCGGTTCTTTCGTAGCGCGATGGAAAACCACGCCGTCGCGCAGGGGTTCATGCAACATTATTTACCCAAGAAAATTAGCGCCGCCCTGGATTTAGGCAGTCTTAAGCTGGAGCATGATAGCCACCTCGATTCAGCCCTGCGAGAAACCGTCTCCGACCTGGTGTACCGTTGTCAATTAGCGGGGCAACCGGCGTATCTAGCTGTATTGGTCGAACATCAGTCAAGCCCCGACCCGCACATGCCCGTGCGTATCGGGCATTATCTGTTTGGGATGCTGACCAAGCAGTTGAAGCAGCGCCCCAAGGAACCCCTGGCACCGGTTCATGCACTGGTGTTCTACCACGGGCGTCAAACACCCTACCCCTACTCCATGGATCTTGCTGACTGCTTTGAAGATCCGCTGGGGCTAATGGAGACGCTGTTCCAGGGGCCAATACCATTAGTGGATGTAAATCAGCTTGATGACAAAGCGCTAAAACAACAGCAGTGGATAGGCTTGGTTGCTCGGGTACTAAAGCACATTCGCGAACCGCACATCGATCCTTACCTGATGGAATGGCTGCGTGACTGCGCGAGCTTTGACGAGCACAGTCGCCAGCAGTTGGATTTCATCGCTACCTTGCTAAACTATGTGGTAGGAACAGGCAACGTGATTGACCTTGATCAGTTGATTGAAGAGAGCCATCGCTTGCCCCAGCCTATAGGAGATACCTTTATGACCATTGCCACCCAGTTGGAAGCCCGAGGTGAAGCGCGAGGTGAAGCCAAAGGCAAAATCGAGGGTAAAATCGAAACCGCTCGGAACCTCCTGCAAGAGGGGGCTGATCCCCAGTTTGTAGCCAAGGTGACGGGGTTGCCTATTGATGATGTTAAGCGCCTTCAAAACCACGCTGAATAAGGTAGGCCCTAATTTTTCACTGATCGGTGCAGTGGCGCATAGAGCGCATCGGTCAGCGTGGCGAAGCTGTGGCTAAGGGCACGCTCGTTGAATAGCTTTTCAAAGCTCGGCCATTGGTGGGAGAGGTAGGCGCTTTGGGCGACTTCGCCGGTTTGAAAGCGGCCGCCTTCGTAGGCGGTTTCGGCGGCGGCGTAGGCGTCGCTCTCCCTTGCGCTATCGGCTTCCAATTCAGGCGAGCCTTGTTTGGCCAGCCAGGCGAAAGCGGCTTGCGGAGCTAGCGGTAGCGGGGCCTGCATGCCATCGCACCAGGC
The DNA here is from genome assembly GCF_005937175.1 of Halomonas sp. ATBC28. Lineage (NCBI taxonomy): Bacteria > Pseudomonadati > Pseudomonadota > Gammaproteobacteria > Oceanospirillales > Halomonadaceae > Halomonas > Halomonas sp. ATBC28. The sequence goes on from NZ_VCQL01000036.1 coordinate 14,579, forward strand.
ACTTAGCAGGTTTTGTAGCTGGTAGCGGGCATTCTCGGCATCTAAAGGCTCCAGGCGTACATGGCCTGCTTTGGAAAGTAGCTGGGTAGTCATCGGGCGCTCAATATTGCCCGCCAAGTGGGCGACCCAAGGGCGTAGCAGGTGCTGCCAGCGATATTGACCGCGGCCACGCCCCTGGCTGATTAAACTACTGCTGAGCAGTAGCAAGCGGCAGCGGTTGCCCGCTTCATCCTGGCGCAGCTCTCCCAGCCAATCTTCCAGCGTTACCTGCCCCTCAGCGCTTTCAACAACATGCACCGCCTGGGGCACCGCCACTACTTGGGGCCACTCTTGCAACGCTTCTTCGTAGGCGCCAAACAGGGCGTCCATTGGTTCTGCCAGCGCTTCGCGCATCCTCTCGCCAAAGGCACCCACAGCTAGCACACCCTGGCCCTTGAAGCGTTCCAGTGCTGTGTGCAGTGCTTCCAGTCGCGGCTGGCCGTTATCCACGGCGTGGCGCTGGGCGGCGATTAACTGATCCTGTAGTTGCCAGTTCTGTAGCCCGTCCAAAGTGAAGGGCTCTACATCCAGTTGGGTAAGCTCTTCTTGCTCGAAGTAGACCCCCAGACGGGTGTTGAAAAACGCCTTGGCGGGTTCGCGTAGAAAGCTGCCTAGCTGGTTCAGGGTTAACGTGCCTTGTTGTTCGCTGTCTGGTTTAAGCGTCGCTGGTCTCTCGCCTGATTGGCTTTCGCTTCGCGGTGCGTGCAGGGCGTGCCACTCGTGAGCGTATGTGAACAGCCGTGCTTGAGCGGGGGAGTCGCTGGCCTGGGCAGAGAAATAGCGGCGGCTAAACGGCTGCAGCGGGTGCTCGGTGGTTAGACTTTCCAGCAGCGGCTCTCCATTCTGCGTGTGCCAGCCCGCTTCCAGGTGGTCGCGCAGCTGGCCGACCAACACCGAGGGCGGCATGGGGTTGTTGTCGATCTGGCTGCGGCCGACCCAGCTAATATAAAGCTGCTGGCGGGCGGAGAGCAGCGCTTCCAGAAACAGGTAGCGGTCGTCTTCCCGCCGTGAGCGGTCGCCGGGGCGGTAGTCGCTGCCCATTAAGTCAAAGTCCAGCGGCGGCTGGGAGCGCGGGTACTCGCCGTCGTTCATACCCAGCAGGCACACATGCTTGAAGGGGATCGCACGCATCGGCATCAGGGTAGCGAAGTTGACTGCCCCCGCGAGAAAGCGCTGGGAGAGGCTATGTTCGTCGATCTGCCCTAGCCAGTGTTCACGCACCATGGAGAGCGGCAGCGGGTCAAAAAGCTCGGCCTCTTCGGTGCTGTCCAACAGCTGCTGTAGCGCGGTTTCCAGCTTGGTGAGCATCACGCTTTCTTGAGCGTCGTCGGTCAAGAAGTAGGTTTCCAGCAGTTCGCGCAGCCGGGCCACCCAGCTGGCGGCGTCGGTGGGCTGGCAGAAGGTTTCCCAGGTGTTTTCCAGCTTTTCCAACAGATTTGCCAGCGGGCCTGCCAGGGAAGCTTCCAGCCCGCCAATATCATCGAATGGCTCGATGCCTTGCCACGCCTCGGCACTTCCCACCGTATACCCTAGCAGTAGTCGGCGAAGGCCAAACGCCCAGGTGTTCTGGGTTAGCCCTTCGGGTAGATCCAGCCGGGTGCGCTGCTCGGCATTGAGCCCCCAGCGGATGCCTGCACCCTCGATCCAGCGGCTAAGGGTGGACAGGTCGTGTTCGTCAATGCCAAAGCGGGTGCGCAGCGCGGGGACTTCCAGCAGGTCTAACAGGTCGCTTACCGAAAGGCGTAGTTCTGGAAGGCGCAGCAGTTTTTCCAGCGCAATCATCATCGGCAGGCGGTGGCGGCTGGCCTGATCCGAAAGGGTGTAAGGGATGTAGCGCGGGTCGTCGGGTCTAGCGTTCTCGTTATAGCTACCGAAAGCGGAGCGGTACTGGCCGAACACGGCTTCAATATGCGGCGCGTAGCGGTCAATATCCGGCACCATGACGATGATATCCCGCGGGCGCAAATCCGGGTCGGCGCTGAAGGCCGCCAGTAGTTGATCGTGAAGGATCTCCACTTCCCGCTGAGGGCCGTGGGCGATATGGAACACGATGGAGTCGTCGCTGGTCGGGTCTAGCGCGGGCCAGTGGGTTTGGGTTTCCGCCACTGGGCGTAGCTCGCGGATATCGTCCTGTAGCTGGCTGAGCAGGCAGTTGCGCTCTTCGCCGCTAAAGGGTTCGAACATATCAATGCGCAGCGCCTGCTGCTCAAATAGGGTTTGGTAGTTGCCCGCGTCGTCGTGTTCGTCGAGTAGGCGCAGGTAGTCGCGCCCCTGTTTACCCCAGGCGGCCAGCAGCGGTTGGGCGTGCAGGTGCAGGGCGTCGTCGGCATCGCCGGTGCCCAGCACATCCAGGGCGTCGGGCATGCCGGCCTTGCGCCGCTGGCGGTAGCGGCTGGCGCGGAGCAGGTCTTTGTGCTCGATGATATCCGCCCAGTAGTACTGGCAGGGGTTGTGCACGCAGAGCACGATCTGGCAGCAGCGCGACAGCGCCGCCAGGGCTTCTAACGTCTGTTGCGGCAGCGATGAGATGCCGAAAATAATCAATCGTCGGGGCAGGCCGGGTGGGCACGCTTGGCCTTCAAGCTGAACGGCGGCTTCCAGAAAGCGGCTGTGCACCTGGGCGCGGCTGCTGTTAAGGCCCGCTTGGCCTAGGTTATTAGCTACATCGTCGCGCAGTGCTCGCCACAGCTCTGGCTGCCACAGCTGGTGCGCTTCCAGCGGGCGGGCCTCCCCACGGGCGGTGATCAGCACGTCATTGCCCTTGGCCCAGGCGTCCAGCCAGTCGGCGCGATACACCTGGTACTGGTCGAACAGATCCGCCAGCCGCTCGGCCAGTTGGTAGTGCTTGCGCTGGTCGCGATCCACTTCTAAAAAGCGTGCCAGCGGCGCAAAAGCTTCCTGCTCGGCAAGGCTGGGCAGCAGGCGCAATAAGCGCCATATCAACCGCGATTTATCAAACGGCGAGGTTTCGGGCACTGCGTGGTCGTCATTGGTTAGCTGCGTTAGCACCGTTCGGTAGGCCTGCCATAGAAAGCGCGCGGGCAGGGTGACGTTCAATGCCGCGGCTATGCCCGCACCGCCTTGGGCCGGGTCTTCTGCTAGCGCTAGCTTTAGCCACTGCCCGATGCCGTTGCTCTGCACCAGAATGGTCTCGTTCTCCAGCGGCGAGAGCGGATGTCGGCGCATCCACTCCACCGCCAAACCGCGCAAATCTTCCAGGCGATTGGCATGTACCACCATAAAGCCCGGCGTTAACGGCGTTTGCGAGAGCAGAGAGTTTGCAGACATGCACGATTCCTTAATGGATGGTTCCTTCACGGCAGGGGCGGAGCGGCTAAGTGTATGGTGCCATAAGTTTAGTTCTTAAGCTTGAAACCCTAGCGTCTTGTTTTATAGTTGCTATGATGAAAATATGATGCATATAAGTTGGATGTTAGCTGTATAAGCGTAGCAGGAGGTTGCCGATGGCAATGGGCAATGTAAAAGAATCACTTAATGAACCTTCCGGGTATCTTGTGCCTGATTCGTTCGAGCGGTTTTTGGCTGACTTGAAGGGCGTTGCTCGAGAAGAGCGTCACCCATTGATTAACCCGAAGTTGTTTGCCAGTGCATTGAGCATCGATATTCAAACGCTTGCTAGTCAAGCCCACGTTCATCGTACGACGATCTCACGTGCCCAGGGGGCAGAAAAACTTCAACGTTATCTTCGTGATGCACTTCGTGTGCTCGGTGCAGCGGCGGATATTAATGGTGACTTTCATGACGCTCTGTTTTGGTTTCGCAACGAGCCGCTTAGCGCATTTGACTATAAAACACCCGAGCAACTCGTAAGTGAAGGGCGCGCAGAAGACTTGTTGCGCTATGTTCAGGCGCTACAAGCAGGTGTAGTGGGATGATAGTGCTGCCGGAGCTGAAAACTCAGGCGTACCGTGTACATGTTCCGCGCTGGGCATTTTCGCCTACTAGTGGGGCCGGAGCGAGAGAGCATGGAGGAAGGCTAAACCGAGTTGGTGTAGATGCATTATACCTGTCGCTAGAGGAGCAAACGGCGTTAGCGGAGTACAAGCAGCTTTCTGCATTAATGCCACCTGGACTGATTGTTAGCTATACGGTCAGCGTGACTACTGTTGTCGATTTTCGATCAGGCTATCACTCGAAATGGGATAGCCTGTGGCAAGAGTTTAACTGTGACTGGCGTAAGTATTGGTTTAATCAGCGTATTGAACCGCCATGCTGGCTATTAGGCGATATGGCGTTGGAGCAGGGGGCCAAGGGGATACTTTTTCCTTCGTTGGCAAGAGACTCAGGCACCAACCTCGTTCTCTATACCGAAACGTTAACAGAAAACGATATGCTCGAGGTTTATGATCCCAAAGGTGATTTGCCGCACGACGCGCGCTCTTGGCAGTAATTGTTTTATTTTGATCTTCTTTTAAGACAGAGGTCATGTTGTAGAGCTAGGTATCATAAGTTAATCGTTTTCCGCGATGCTCGCTAGGCCGTCCTAGCTGCCCGCTTCTGGCCGCGATAGCGGTTTAATAGATAGGCGCAACCCCAAGGAGTTGGCTACTTTACTAATGGTCGCAAAAGCCGGGTTTCCTTCCCCCGATAGGGCTTTGTAAAGCCCTTCTCGGCTCATTCCAACGTCTTTGGCGAGTTGGCTCATGTTGCGAGCACGAGCGATATCACCAAGTGCGGCGGCAAGAAGGGCTGTATCATTTTCCTCCATCACTGCATCAAGATAGGCCGCAATATCCTCCTCAGTTTGAAGATAATCAGCAGTATCGTAGTGACTGAAAGTGACATTAGGAACGGTCATGGTGTTACTCCTTCCATTGAGCGGCAATGGCTTTGGCTAGTTCGATATCGTGGGATTGGGTGGCTTTATCACCACCGCACAGCAGAACCACGATTACTGGCCCTTTGGTAATATAATAGACGCGGTAGCCTGGCCCATAAGGAATTCGCAGTTCAGAAACGCCTTTGCCGACCGGCTTCACATCTCCAGGGTTGCCCAGACTCAAACGTCGGATGCGGGCTTCAACCTTGGCGCGGGCACGGATATCGCGAAGCTCGCGTAGCCATCTATCGAAGACATCGGTTTTAATCAACTCGATCATGGTGATAACTATAGTTGACAGTTCTGCGAGTGTCAACTTTGGTTGACGCCTAATTAAAAGCAAAGAAACGATGGGGGGAACGCTATGGTGTCAGGAGTTAATCATCTTGCGGGATGCGATATATATCGCCAAGCTATGAGGATACCGTGAACAACGCTAAGAGAGATTTCTAATGTCTGATTCATCGCAAAACTCCCGCCGCCACTCTTCCCAAGTGGTCGATGGCCCAGGCAAAGCCGCTAGCCGCGCCATGCTGCGCGCCGTGGGCTTTACGGATGCCGATTTCAAGAAGCCTCAGGTGGGTATTGCCTCTACCTGGAGCATGGTGACGCCCTGCAATAGTCATATTAACGAGCTGGCTGAGTTTGCCCGTGACGGTGCCGATGCAGGCGGTGGTAAAGGTGTTATTTTCAATACCATCACCATTTCCGATGGTATTGCTAACGGCACCGAAGGGATGAAGTATTCACTGGTGTCGCGGGAGGTGATCGCCGACTCCATCGAAACCGTCGCCGGTTGTGAAGGCTTTGATGGCCTCGTGGCCATTGGCGGCTGTGATAAGAATATGCCCGGTTGCCTGATGGGGCTGGCGCGTTTGAATCGCCCCAGCGTGTTCGTCTATGGCGGCACCATTATGCCTGGCAAGGGGCATACCGATATTGTTTCGGTCTTCGAGGCCATGGGCGCGCACTCCCGTGGTGATATCGACCTGATCGAGCTTAAGAACATCGAAGAAACGGCGATCCCTGGCCCTGGCTCCTGTGGCGGCATGTACACCGCCAACACCATGGCGTCGGCGATTGAAGCCTTGGGCATGAGCCTGCCGGGTAGCTCGGCGCAAAATGCCATCTCCCAAGAGAAGCGTGACGACTGCAAAGCGGCGGGCGAGGCGGTGCTGGCGCTGCTGGCGGACGATATCAAACCCTCCGATATTATGACCCGCGAGGCGTTCGAGAACGCGATAACTGTCGTCATTGCTTTGGGTGGCTCTACCAATGCGGTGCTGCACCTTATCGCCATGGCGCGCACCATCGGCGTTGAACTGTCACTGTCCGATTTCACTGAAATAGGTAAGCGCGTACCGGTGCTTGCCGACCTGCGCCCCAGCGGCCACTACATGATGAGTGAGCTGGTGGCGATTGGCGGTATTCAGCCGCTGATGAGAATGCTGTTGGATGCGGGCTTGCTCAACGGCAACTGCTTGACCGTCACCGGCAAAACGTTGGAAGAGAACCTTGCTGAGGTTGAGCCTTACCCTGCTGAACCGCCGATTATTGCATCGCTGGGAAATCCGATTAAAACGGAAAGCCATCTGCGCATGCTCTACGGCAACTTGGCACCGGAAGGCGCGGTAGCGAAGATTACCGGCAAGGAGGGCACTCGCTTCTCTGGTTCAGCGCGGGTATTTGGCTCGGAAGAAGAGGCCCAGGCGCGTATTAACGATGGCACCGTCGTTGCCGGCGATGTGGTGGTGATTCGCTATGAAGGGCCGAAAGGTGGCCCCGGCATGCGCGAAATGCTCACACCGACCTCGGCGATTATGGGCCGTGGTTTGGGTAACGACGTGGCGCTAATTACCGATGGGCGCTTCTCCGGTGGCAGCCACGGTTTTGTGGTCGGCCATGTGTCACCAGAAGCTTTTGACGGCGGCCCGTTGGCGCTGGTGAAAGATGGCGATACCATCACCATCGATGCTGAAGCGGATACCATCGACGTTGATCTCTCCGATGAAGAGCTGATGCGCCGTCGCGCCGCCTGGCAGCAGCCAGAACCCCGCTATACACGCGGTGTGCTGGCTAAGTATGCGCGTTTGGTTAGCTCGGCCAGCACCGGCGCGGTGACCGACCAGGAGTAATCCGTGTTGTCGTTATGAGCGTATCCTCATGAGCGCGCTGTCATAAAGAATTAAAGCGCAAGGCTTACTATAAGAGCCTTGCGCTTTTTTATTGGGATAACAGGTGGCCGAAATGGTGGAGCAATCACAGGCACGCGGGCGTATAGGTGAGGTGTTTTGGGTATTTTTAGCGCTCGGCTTAACGTCCTTTGGCGGCCCGGTAGCGCACCTGGGGTATTTTCGCACAGCCTTTGTCGAGCGGCGCCAGTGGTTAACTGAAAGCGCCTACGCAGATCTAGTGGCGCTGTGTCAGTTCTTGCCGGGGCCCGCCAGCAGTCAGGTGGGCTTTGCGCTTGGCCTACTGCGCGCGGGGCCTTGGGGGGCTGCCATGGCGTGGCTGGCGTTTACGCTGCCCTCGGCGATTATCCTGGTGCTGTTTGCGTTTGGCGCGGCGGTGCTGGATGGCCCCATTGCCAGTGGCATTATCCATGGCTTAAAAGTGGTGGCGGTGGCGATTGTCGCCCACGCAGTGTGGGGCATGGCGCGTAACCTCTGCCCGGATAAAACCCGCACGGGAATCGCGCTTGCGGCGGTATTGACGGTGGTGCTGTTCAGCGGCCCGCTGGGCCAGGTGTCGGCGATTGTACTGGGGGGCTTAGCCGGGCTAGCACTGTGTCGCGATAGCGCTGCCGCTACGGCAAGTGAGTCGCTGCATTTTCCGGTGACGCGTAAGGCGGGCATGGTGGCGCTGGGGGGATTCGCAGGGCTGTTGATTCTGCTGCCGTTATTGGCGGGGATGGCGGTTTGGCTGGATATCGCCGATGCGTTTTACCGTTCAGGCGCATTAGTGTTTGGTGGCGGGCACGTAGTGCTTCCGCTGTTGGAAGCGGAAGTGGTGCAGTCGGGTTGGCTTACGTCGGATGAGTTTTTGGCTGGTTACGGTGCCGCCCAGGCGGTACCGGGGCCGCTGTTTACGTTTGCGGCTTACTTAGGCGCGCTGTTGCCCGGTATCAATGGTTTAGTCGGTGCTTTGCTGGCGCTGCTGGCAATCTTTATCCCCGGCTTTTTGCTGTTAGTGGGCGTGCTGCCGTTTTGGAATCAATTTCGTCAGTGGGGTAGTGCCCAGGCGCTAATGCGCGGTGCCAATGCGGCGGTGGTAGGCATTTTAGGCGCAGCGCTTTATCAGCCGGTGTGGACGAGTGCGATCATTGGTGCAGAGGAGTTTGCCCTGGCGTTAACCGGTTTCTTGCTATTAACCGTATGGAAGCTGCCCGCTTGGGTAGTGGTGGTTGTTGTAGCGTTTGGGGGTATTGCGATTGCGCCATGAGCCGTCATTACGAACGAAGTGAAGTAATCTCGGGATTGGGGTAGGCGTGAAAAAAAGCTTTCTTGGCAGACCGCCGGGAGGCGGCCTGCGTGGAGTGGAGAAGTGGGAACAGCAGAAAAAGTGTCTGCTATGGCGCCTCCAGCTCTAAGGTGCGACGCAGGGCGTGAAGTTCATCCACTCCCAGATGCTCAAGCCTTCCGGCGAGCAGGTCGCTGATTTTCTGAACGGGAAGCCCTGCCCGGCGGGCAATTTCTCGGCTTCCTAAGTCTGATACGGCGATCAGACGCGTGATAATACGCATTAATCGCGTACGTTTTTCAAGTTCCCTGACGTCGAGGTCAGGGCTGCTTCGCGGAGGATCAAGCTGTTCCGCAGTGGCAGTTGCGCGTGCCGTGCTCATGTGGCTCCATCAGTCTGAAATGACAAACACACAATGCCGCCAACCGGTGCGCATTTCAATGCCTATTTTGATGAAAATTTCGCGACCTCGGCAACGCCCGCAAACGGGCTAGCTCTGGTAGACTATTCGCCTTCCTATTTTGATGTGTGCCTGACTCGGCGCACGCTGTTTTTTAATTTAGTTTCGCTTTTTATAGGCCGTTGGGCCGAGGAGTTTTGCATGTCGTCGAACAGCGCACCCAAGGTGGGCGTGATCATGGGATCCAAGTCCGACTGGCCAGTCATGGAGCACGCTGTTTCCATGCTGGAGCGTTTGGGCGTGGCTTATGAAACTCGCGTGGTGTCAGCACACCGTACACCTGACCTGCTGTTTGACTATGCCAAGAGCGCTGCCGAGCGCGGTTTGCAGGTAATTGTGGCAGGCGCGGGCGGTGCTGCTCACTTGCCAGGTATGGTGGCCTCGCAAACGCCACTACCGGTACTGGGTGTGCCGGTGGAGTCGAAAGCGCTAAAAGGTTTGGATTCGCTACTCTCCATTGCCCAGATGCCCGGCGGCATCGCAGTGGGCACCTTGGCGATTGGTAAAGCGGGCGCGACCAACGCAGGGTTGTTAGCAGCGCAGATCGTTGGCCTGCAAGATGCGACCGTACGCAGCGCGGTTGAAGCGTTTCGCGCAGAGCAGACTCAGAAAGTTCTCGACAACCCTGATCCGCGCCCCGAGCCGGAAGCGGAATAAGGAGTTTGGCTATGAACTCAGGTATTGCAAAGAACAGTGTTGTAAAAGACAGTGTTGTAATAGACATCGTTGTACAAAACATCGGCGTACTGGGTGCAGGCCAATTAGGCCGCATGTTGGCGCTGGCGGGTTATCCGCTGGGTAATCGCTTCACTTTTTTAGATACCACGGGTACCCCCAGTGCGGGCATTGGCGAGGTGATTGTCGATCCTAATAACCAGCACCTGGCTGAGTTTTTAGCCAAGGTTGATGTGGTGACCTACGAGTTCGAGCACTTACCAGTTCAACTGGTCCGCGAAATAGAACAGCACAAACCGGTTTACCCCAGCAGTCGCGCTATTGAAGTGTGTCAGAACCGGGTCGAAGAGAAGACGCTGTTTGATCGCTTAGGCATTCCGACCCCCGCTTACCGGGTGGTCGAGAGCCCCGAGCAGCTTGAAGCCGCCGCCCGTGAGTTGGGTTGCCCGGTGGTGGCTAAATCGGTCACTGAAGGCTACGACGGTAAAGGCCAGGCAGTCTTGAAACAGCCCGAACAGGCTGGCGAGGCGTGGAGCGCAATTGGCCATTCGCAGTTGGTCGTTGAGGCCTTCGTCGACTTCGTGCGGGAAGTCTCGATGATTGCCGTGCGCGGTCGTGATGGTGAGGTGGTGTTCTACCCCATGGCCGAAAACCAGCATGTGGATGGCATCCTGCGCTACTCTGTGGCGCCGCTGCCGGATCTGGATGCCAGCGTTCAGCAAACCGCTGATGGCTATATTCGTGCGCTGCTCGATGAGCTGGATTACGTGGGCGTGCTAGCGCTCGAGCTGTTTCAAACCCGCGATGGCAGCCTGCTCGCCAACGAAATGGCGCCCCGCGTGCATAACTCTGGCCACTGGACGATGGACGGTGCGGTGACTAGCCAGTTTGAAAATCACCTGCGGGCGATACAGGGCTTGCCCTTAGGCGATACCCAGGCGATTGCCCCCACCTGCATGATTAACGTGATTGGTCGTGAAGGTGACAACGCAGCGATTCTAGCGCTTGCCAATACGCACCTGCATCGCTACGACAAAGCCGAGCGCGCCGGGCGTAAGCTTGCCCACGTCAATATCCTCGCGCCTAATCATGCCGAACTGCTGGAAAAAGTGAACGCCTGCAGTGCGTTACTGCCGGAAGCACCGCCTCCCGCTTTGAGTTTTGCAATCAAACAGTAGTGATCGAAAGCCGCTTGCCAGCAAGCGGCTTTTCATTTCACCTTGCCCATTGGGAGGTGGGGGCTAGTTGACCGACTACGCAACTGCTATCGCTAAAATTGCCTAAATGCGCTAAGAAGGAGCCACAAAAAACCAGCGTTTTAAGTTGGACTTAATAGCACTTCTTTTTAGGCGGGTAGTCGGTATGGCTCATTCCTCAATCACGGGGCTACGTCGGGGTGGCGGACGCTGACCCTGCCACGTCAAGTCGATCACCAGCGGTAGGCCAGACTTCCCCATACTTGCGGGTCGCGCTGATCGCTATCCGACTGCGCGTCGCCGCCTTGGGTCTGCCAGGCGCTGGAGAGTGACAGGCTGAGCCCCGCCTGCACGTAGCGAATCCCCAACCCGGCGCCGGCGACACGACGGCTATCGCCTGCATCGACCCCGCCGTTCGGTGTATGGCCGGTGTCGTAGAAGACGAAGGGTGACACCCCCTGGGCCGCCCGATAACGCAACTCGAACTGGGTCAACCAGCCGCGGGCATCGGAGCCCTCACCCACCGGGTAGGCACGCACGCCGTCTGGGCCACCCAGGTAGAAGCTCTCAGAGCCGTCGAGGTCTTCACGGTCAGCCCATTGGCCAGTGAAGCGGCCATAGAGTTCGATGCTGGCGCCTAACGCCTGCAACCGCGAGACATCGAGATCGACGGTGGTGAAGCTATAGTCTTGATCGCCGCCGGCCAGGCTCTGGTCGATCTCCATGCGTCCTGGGGTCAGCGTCAGCTCGCCCCAGGTGATGCCGCCGCGGCCAAGGTTGTCGCGGGCGTCGAAAGTGAGCCCCAACGGCAGCGCACGGCTGTCGGTCGCCTTGCGATAGTCGAAGGTCTCAATGTCATCTTCGAGCGTCTTGTAGCGCGCGCCACCGAAGAGGGCGACATTGGTTTGCTGGCGACGCACCAGCGGGTAACGCAGGCGGGCGCTGTAGACATCGGCCTGGCCGGTGTAGCCTTGGAACCCGTGGCCGAGAGTGTAATCATTGCGGGCATAGCCGAGCTCGCCACGCAGGCCGCTGGTGCCCAGGGGCAGGGCATAACTCAGGCTGCCCAGCCAGGTGTCTTCGCTGGTGTAGAGGGCGCTCAGGTCGAGTTCATCGCCCACGGTCAGAAGCCGGTTGACCGCTACCCCGGTACGGCCGCGGTACTCGCCCGAGTAGCGGTTGCCATGATTGTCGGCCCCGACCAGCCCTGTGACACGCGAGGAGGGCTGCACCTTCACGTCCAGATCTCCAGTGCCGGGGCGGCTGCCCGGGCGCATCACCGGGTCGACCTTAACCCCGGGCAGATCGCCCAGCAGCAGCAACTGGCGCGATAGTGGCGCCGACGCGATGGGGGTGTCTGGGGTGAGTGGGTCAAGCCAGGGCTGGAGTTCGCTCGCCAGCGGCTCGGGACCGCTGGTGTGGGCACGGTCGTAGCGTCCTTCGACGATGCGAACCGTGAGATGGCCGTCGCTCAGCTCCTGTGCCGGCAGCAGGGCACGGGCAAACGGATACCCGTGATTGCGGTAGAAGCGGCTCAGCCGGTTGGTCAGCTCGCGCAACCCGGCAAGGTCGTGGCGCTGGCCGAGTACATCGCCCAGCACCCGGTAGAGTCGGGCGTCGTCGAAAGCGGTATTGCCTTCCAGCGTGATCGAGCGCAGCGTCACCTCCGCGCCCCCGGCCTGCTCCTCTTTGAGCGGCTCACCGTGGAGTTCGAGCCGAACGGAGGGCGGCAGCGGCGCGATCTGCTGCCCACGATTCTGCTGCAGGATCTGGCCGGCGCCCGGTGCGGTCTGCGCCAGTGCGGGGGTGGCCGCCAGCAGCACCGCCGTCAGGGCGAGGGGGGTTGTTTTCAGGGTCATCATCATCATCTTGGCCGGTTACAGGTTGTTGTCGATGGGCATGTCAGTCTCATCCGCAGCAGTCTCACCCACGGCATCGGTGTTGATCCCTCCCCGGATCACGATCAGGCCGCTGAAGCCGCTCTCACGAGTGCGCTGTGCCGCTGCTTCGTCGCTGACCTCCACGAGAGCGAGACCATCGCGGGCTCCGTCCTCCTCGCCTGTATTGGAGCTGGTCGTGTCGGGCAATGCCGCTCCCGTTGGGGGGGAAGAGGCCGTGGTGCCGCCAGCGCCGCCCTGGCGACCAAGGTCGGTGATCGTGCGCTGCAGCACGGCGCTGGCGATCTGCGGCGCGCGGCTGGACGTGAAGGGCGTCGGCTCGGGATCAACGGGCGGCGTCGGCTCGGGATCAACGGGCGGTGTCGGCTCGGGATCAACGGGCGGCGTCGGCTCGGGATCAACGGGCGGCGTCGGCTCGGGATCAACGGGCGGTGTCGGCTCGGGATCAACGGGCGGTGTCGGCTCGGGATCAACGGGCGGCGTCGGCTCGGGATCAACGGGCGGTGTCGGCTCGGGATCAACGGGCGGCGTCGGCTCGGGATCAACGGGCGGTGTCGGCTCGGGATCAACGGGCGGCGTCGGCTCGGGATCAACGGGCGCCGCCGCGATGGTCAGGCTGCTTGGCACGAAGTCGATGGCGTAGTTGCGGTTGTTGGTTTGCGTTACCGAGCCCTGCTCGATGGCGTAGCCGCCCACCGCCTCACCGCTCTCACGGCTCAGGTCACCCGCTAGGCTTTCCCCGGCCACCAGGCCACAGTCGGCGGTCTGGCCGCTGGCGCAGCCGGTGCGATAGGTCAATGCCGGATCATCATTGCCGACGGTTTTTTGCTTATCGTCCGCGGTGACGGTCACCGGGCGCGGGGTAATGGCCAGTTCAGCAGCGGCGTCGGCGTAGCTAATGTCGTAGCCCTGTTGGTCAGAGTAGAGGCCGCCGAGGGTCAGCTTACCGTCCTCGGTGGAGTAGGTAGCCACGTTTTTCGAATCGGTGGTGTACCCCAGGCTGCCCAAAACCGATGCGTTCGGCACGTTGCTGGTGTAGTCGCTGGCGCCGGTAGCAACGCTGCCGTTGTAGACAACGTCGCTGAGCGTGCCGGTGTCACTCGCCGTGACCGTGACGGCCTGCAAAAAGCGGCGCAGCAGCGGCGTGGTGAAGCCCTCATAGAGTCGCCATACCGTGCCGGTGCCACCTGCCGCGTCGATATCGCTGCCCCAGTCGGCAAAAGTATCCCGTTTTTTAAGATCGACGAGCGTTTTTCCCTCGCCCAGGGTGTTGTACCCCTCCCCACTGTTGATGGCGTCGCCATCGCTATCGGTGGTCGCGTAGTAGGCGTGAGTGATGCTGCTGCCGGTGTTGATGCCCGCCAGCCCGCCGACATCTTGATTACCGCTGACCGCGCCGGTGGCGTAGGCGTGGGAGATGGTGCCGTTGTCGTTGCCGCCCACCAGCCCGCCGACATATTGATCACCGCTGACCGCGCCGGTGGCATAGGCGTGGGTGATGCTGCCGTTGTTGATGCCCACCAGCCCGCCGACTGCTTTATTACCGCTGACCGCGCCGGTGGCATAGGCGTGGGTGATGGTGCCGCCTCGGTTGTAGCCCACCAGCCCGCCGACGTAGTTACGGCCTGTGACGTTGCCATCGACCAGCCCGACATGGCGCAGGGTGCTGCCCGTGTCAACATAGCCAAACAGACCGATGTAGTCCGTACCCTCGCGCTTGATGGTCAGATCGCGGAGGGTATGGCCCAGGCCATCGAAGGTGCCGGTGAAGGAGCGAGAGCTATCGCCTGACGGGTCAACGCCTACCGGGGCAAACCCCGCCCCATCGTTCCAGTCTCTGGTGGCGCTGGCGTCGATATCCAGGCCCAGCAGATAGCGGCCCGCGAGGTCGTTTTGCATCGCCTGAAGCTGGTCGATATTCAGGAGGGCGGTATAGAGTTCGGGGCGGTTGGTCGCATTGATCGTCCCCGACGGCAGATCGTTTTTGTTGAACACCTGGTTGCCGGCCAGGCCTCGCAGCCAGGGCGTGGTCTGGTTGTCACTGTTGCCCCAGACCGTGTCGAAATCGAAACCTTCCAGGTTGCTGGCCTCGAACA